>NZ_JBQEQA010000004.1:0-171659 GCF_052045815.1 Pseudomonas sp. 22085 | reverse complement strand
ATTTGGAATGACCAAACTACGCTCCTCGCGCCTTGCCCTGCGTAACAGCACACCCGGCGCGGCGCGGGAAATAATGGATGACACACCCTCTGGTAGGAAGCTATTCGATAGCCTCATAAGGAAGCCCGACGTAATTTTCTGCAATGGTTTTTTGACCGGCCTCCGAGCTGACAAAGTAGTCCAGTTCCGAAGCACAGATCCGCTGACTGAAATCATCGTGCTCGTCGAAGCGGTGCAGCATCGAAGTCATCCACCAGGAAAACCGCTCGGCTTTCCACACCCGGCGCAGGCAGATCTCCGAGTATTTCTCCAGCAAGTCAGTGCGACCTTCGCGGTAAACCTTCAGCAAAATCCTGAACAGCGTGCTGACATCGCTGGCCGCCAGATTCAGCCCCTTGGCGCCGGTCGGCGGAACGATGTGCGCCGCGTCCCCAACGAGAAACATCCTCCCGTATTGCATCGGCTCGACCACAAAGCTGCGCAGCGGCGCGATGCTCTTTTCAATCGACGGGCCGGTCACCAGCTTCTGCGCCAGATCCTCCGGCAGACGCTTGCGCAGTTCATCCCAGAAACGCTGATCCGACCAGTCGTCGACGTTTTCCTCGGCCGGCACTTGCAGGTAATAACGGGTGCGGGTCGCCGAGCGCATGCTGC
This sequence comes from Pseudomonas sp. 22085, assembly GCF_052045815.1. Taxonomy (NCBI): domain Bacteria; kingdom Pseudomonadati; phylum Pseudomonadota; class Gammaproteobacteria; order Pseudomonadales; family Pseudomonadaceae; genus Pseudomonas; species Pseudomonas sp. 22085. The sequence continues at coordinate 171,005 of NZ_JBQEQA010000004.1, read as the reverse complement.
ACAGGGCGAAGCCGCGCTCGTGGCGGGCGTAGACCAGTTCCTCGTGAATCGGTGGCGTGTCGGCGAGAATCCCCAGCCAGCCAAACGGATAAACCCGTTCGAAGACTTTCAGGCAATCCTCGGGAATCGACTGCCGGGCCACGCCGTGGAAACCGTCGCAACCGGCGATGTAGTCACAATCGACGCGCCAGGTTTCGCCGTCCTTTTCGAAGGTGACATAAGCTTCGTCGCTTTTCATGTCACAGGGAACGACATGGCTGGCTTCGTAAATTGTCTGCCCACCGGTCTCCCGACGAGCGGCCATCAGGTCGCGAGTGACCTCGGTCTGGCCATAGACCATCACGGTTTTTCCACCGGTCAGGGCTTGCAGGTCGATGTGGATCCGGCGCCCGTCGAGGGCCAGTTCGAAACCACCGTGCACCAGCCCTTCGGCCTCCATCCGCTGACCCACGCCAGCCTCGCGCAACAGCTCTACCATGCCTTGTTCAAGCACGCCGGCGCGGATTCGGCCGAGCACGTAGTCAGGTGTCTGGCGCTCCAGAATCAGGGTGTCGATGCCGGCGTTGTGCAGCAGTTGGCCGAGCAATAATCCGGACGGACCGGCGCCGATGATGGCGACTTGGGTTTTCAGCGTTTTCATTGTTTTTATGACTCGCAAGCTTCACGCGACAACGGCCGGTGAATGAGTTTCAGGATTCGAGTGCTTGCATTTTTCCCTTGCGGGTCTGTCAATTGAAGGTGAAAACTGAGCCGATACCTGTACATTCTGCCAATCGGTGCGATTATCGCCCGCAAACCTCGAGGCCTGGATTGAAGTGATGAACAAGCCTGACCTGCCTTCGATTCCGGTGTTCAAGCTCTACGGTGAAAGCCTGGACTGGCCGACCCCTGACTTGCTGCACTGTGAAACCATTTCCAAACGCAGCCGCGAACACCAATGGGAAATCAAACCCCACCGCCACGCCGATTTGTGCCAGTTGCTCTTCGTATTCAAAGGTCAGGCAGAGCTTGAAATCGAAGGCCAACGCACGCAACTGAACGAAGCCGCGATCCAGATCCTGCCGCCGTTATCGGTGCATGGATTCCGTTTTTCCGAGGACGTCGAAGGATTCGTCGTCACCCTCGCCACACCGTTGATCAACCATTTGCAGGCGCAACTGGGCAGCGCGGTGCAGGCCCTGGCCCAGGCCGAAAGTTATCCGGCCGGCAAGGACGCGGAGTACCTCAACAGTCTGTTTGCCGCGTTGCAGGCCGAGTACAACGGCCATCAACCGGCGCGGGAAATGCTCATGCATTCGCTGGTCAGCGTGATCATGGTCTGGGTCAGCCGCCAGGCGATCCACCGTCACAACGCCACGCAACGCCCGCAGCGTCAGCGCGAATACCTCAACGGGTTCATTCAGCTGGTGGAAGAAACCTACCGCCAGCACGTCAAGGTCGAAGACCTGGCCCATCGGCTGGGGATTTCCGTCTCGCACCTCAACGGCACCTGCCGCGAACTGGCTGGGCAACCTGCGTTGCAGATCATGCATGAACGTCAGCTACTGGAAGCCAAGCGCCTGCTGACTTATACCAGCATGACCATTTACGAGATGTCCGAGGTGTTGGGGTTTTCCGATCCGACCAACTTCACGCGCCTGTTCCGGCGCCGGGTGGGGATCTCGCCAAAGGCGTTCCGCGACCGCTTGAAGGCCGAGCAGAACGACGACGCCTGAACCTGGTATCAGCGCAGGGCGTTGAGGGTGGCGTTGTGAGGGATGCAGCGCTCGAAGTTGCAGCTCGCGTACTCACGGGGCAGTTGTCGCAACTGCTCCACGCGCCATGCCGCGGTGCCGTACAGCGCCAGCGTGGCCGCGCAGGTGATGAAAATCGCGAGGTATCTTCTTGTTCTGGTGTTCATGGCGTTGACCTCTGAACGAATACCCTTGGGTACTACTTTCAGCATAGGCCAGCGCCGTGGAGTTGCCAGCATCTCTGCGAGCGGGATTACAGCCCGATATCCCATTGCGGGTTTTCGGGAAAACGCTGCACCAGAAAATCCAGCATGCAGCGCAACGCCGCCGGCATGTGCTTGCGCGAGGCATAGACCGCGTAGATGTTCATCTGCCGCGGCTCGGCGTGGGGCAGCAGACGCACCAGTTCGCCGCTGTGAATATGTGCCCCGGCCAGATAGGTCGGCAGCATCGCCACCCCGGCGCCGGCCAAGGTCGCGCGCAGCAGGGTGCTGGCTTCGTTGGCGCTGATATTGCCCTGCACCGGCACCGAGACCGGTTCGCCATCCTCCTCGAAATGCCACAGGCTCTTGCCGAAATAGGAATGGGTCAGGCAGTTGTGCCGGCTCAGATCTTCTACGCGCTGCGGCTGTGGATGCTCCTGCAGATAGGCGGGTGCGGCGCAGACCACCGAGCGGCAGACCGTCAGACGCCGGGCGATCAGGTTGGGGTCGAGGTCGTTGCTGGTGCGGATCGCCAGGTCGATGCGCTCGTCCACCAGGTTCACGGTGCGATCAAGCATTTGCAGATCGATGTTCACCCCCGGATACGCTTTGACGAACGCCGCCATGGCATCGGCCAGTTGCGCTTGGCCGAACGAGGTGCTGACGCTGATCCGCAGCAAACCTCGCGGGGCATCGGCGGGTTCGCTGACGGCGGCCTGCATGTCGCCGGACAGCTCCAGCATCTGCCGGCTGCGCGGCAGGATTTCGTTGCCGGCGGCGGTCAGGCTCAACTTGCGGGTGGTGCGGTGCATCAGGCGTGCGCCGACCCAGTCCTCCAGCTCCGCCAGATACCGCGACACCACCGGCCGTGACAGGTCCAGGTGATCGGCCGCCGCCGACTGGCTGCCCAGATCCACCACCGTGACAAACACCCGCATTGCTTGGAGACGATCCATGATTTGCCCGCTTTCAGAAACAAACTATGTCCAAGCATCGCATTTTTTGTAACGAGTCTGGCAACTAAGCTCTGTCCCCATCGCCAAGCACGGCATTCGTACAGCGGAGCAACCCATGATCGGCTTCACCACCCTCAAGCGCGTTTTACTGGCCACCGCCATCCTCGGCTTTGCTGCCCATGCAGCGGCCGCGAATCTGACCCTCGATGTCTACAACCCAGGCACCAATGCGATCTTCCCGGTGACCTCGGTGCTGGTCAGCGGCGAGAAAGACGCGATTCTGGTGGACGCCCAGTTCGGCAAATCCCAGGCCGAGCAAGTGGTGGAAAAGATCCGCGCCAGCGGCAAGCAACTGACCACCATCTACATCAGCCACGGTGACCCGGATTACTACTTCGGTCTCGATACCCTGACCAAAGCCTTCCCGGATGCCAAGGTACTGGCCTCGCAACCGACCGTTGATCACATCAAGCAAACCGTCGACGGCAAACTCGCTTTCTGGGGTCCGAAAATGGGCGCCGACGTGCCGGCCAAAACCATCGTGCCGGGCGTGCTCAAGGGCGACAGCCTGATGCTTGAAGGGCAGAAACTGCAGGTGGTCGGCCTGGACGGCAAGCAACCGGATCGCAGCTTCGTGTGGATTCCTTCGCTGAAAGCCGTGGTCGGTGGTGTGGTTGTCGCCGAGAACATTCACGTGTGGATGGCCGACACCCAGACCGCGCAATCCCACGCCGACTGGCTGCAAACCCTGCACTCGATCGAAACCCTGAAACCGAAAACCGTGGTGCCGGGTCACTACCTGGGTGACAGCGCCCGTTCGCTGGCAGCGGTGAAATTCACTGCCGACTACATCAAGGTGTTCGATGCCGAAACGGCCAAGGCCAAGGACTCTGCCGCGCTGATCGTCGCGATGAAAAAACGCTACCCGACACTGGGCGAAGAAAGCTCGCTGGAGCTCAGCGCGAAAGTCGCCAAGGGCGAGATGAAGTGGTAACCCGATTCTGAAAAACGCAGCACTCTCAAGCCAACTGGAGAATGTCATGAGCAAGATCGCAATCATTGGTGCCACCGGCCGTGCCGGCAGCCAATTGCTGGAAGAAGCCCTGCGTCGCGGCCACAGCGTCACCGCCATCGCCCGGGATACCTCGAAGATCGGCGCCCGCGCCGGTGTGGTCAACAAGAATGTCGACGTGCTGAATGCAGCCGCGCTGCAAGACGCCGTCGCCGGTCACGATGTGGTCATCAGCGCTGCGCATTTCGCCACGGTGCCTGCCAGCGCGCTGATCGGTCCGGTGAAACAGGCCGGGGTGAAACGTCTGCTGGTGGTCGGCGGTGCCGGCTCGCTGTTGCTGCCGGACGGCACCCGCGTGATCGACAGCGCTGGCTTCCCGGCCGAGTACAAGGCAGAGGCTAGCGCTGGCGCGGCGTTTCTTGAGGCCTTGCGTCAGGAGAAGGAACTGGACTGGACGTTCCTGTCGCCGTCGGCGCTGTTCTTCGAAGGCGAGCGCACCGGCAAGTTCCGGGTCGGCAAGGATGACTTGCTGGTGAGTGCCGAAGGGCAGAGCTCGATCAGCTTTGCCGACTATGCGATTGCGTTGATCGACGAAGTGGAAACGCCGAAGCATTCGCGTCAGCGGTTTACCGTCGGTTACTGACCGTATTGATCGTTCCCACGCTCTGCGTGGGAATGCCTCACTGGACGCTCCGCGTCCGCTTCGGCATGGGACGCGGAGCGTCCCGGGCTGCATTCCCACGCGGAGCGTGGGAACGATCATCAGGTGAGGCCGGGCTCACCGCGTATGAGCCTGCTCCACCAACCACCCCATCAATTCCTGCAACTTCGCCGACGGCTCCGACGCCGGCGCGACGATGTAATAGCCCAATCCCGTCTTCACCTTCAGATCGAACGGCATCACCAGTCGCCCGGCGTTCAAGTCGTCGCCGATCAGTGACCAGTCGCCGATCGCCACCCCCGTCCCGTGGGACGCCATCGACATCGCCTGATCCAGCGTCTCGAAATGCTGACCGCTGGCGATATTGCTCAAGTGCAGTTCGGCGGCTTTGAGCCAGAGCGTCCAGTCGTCATCCGTATGAGTCGGGTGCAGCAGCAGATGCTGTTGCAGATCTGCCGGTGTATGCAGGGCCGGCCCTCCGTTGAGCAGTGTCGGCGAACAGACCGGCGTCAGTTGCTCATCGAACAGATGCAGGGTCGCAGGCGAATCGTGGGGCGCGCTGCCGTAGATCACCGCCGCGTCGAACTGCTCGCGATGAAAGTCCACCCCATGTTGCAGCGACGCCGTGAGTTTCACCGGCACGTCCGGGCGCTCGCGCTGCCATTGCAGCAGGCGCGGCAGCAACCAGCGCATTACGCAGCTCGGCGCCTTGAGTTGCAGGGTTTCGCGTTTGGCGCCGATCTGCTCCACCGAGTCGCCGATCAGGCTGAACACCTGCTGCACCCGTGGCAGCCATTCGCGACCTTCGGCCGTCAGCTCCAAACCCCGGGCCAGGCGAATGAACAGCTCATAACCCAGATGTTCCTCAAGCCCGGCGATCTGCCGGCTCACCGCGCCCTGGGTGATGTGCAACTGCTCGGCGGCCCGGGTGAAGTTGCAGCACTGCGCGGTGATCAGAAACGTATGCAGAGCGGGCAGGGGAGGCAGTCGTTTCATGTGGATCCAAGGTATGACGTGAGGACATGGCTAGTATGAGCTTTTATCGATTGTTGCGGCTACGGGTCGCCCGTTTCAATGAGGCCAATCACCGGTTCCTTTACAGCCCGGTGCCTCAACGAACAAGAAGGGCAAAGACATGGCGACGTGTGGCGAAGTACTGGTCAAGTTACTCGAAGATTATGGGGTCGAGCAGGTGTTCGGCATTCCCGGTGTGCATACCGTGGAGCTGTATCGCGGGCTGGCCCGTTCGAGCATCAACCACGTCACCCCGCGCCACGAGCAGGGCGCCGGCTTCATGGCCGACGGCTACGCCCGTACCAGCGGCAAACCAGGTGTGTGCTTCATCATCACCGGCCCGGGCATGACCAACATCACCACCGCCATGGGCCAGGCGTACGCCGATTCGATCCCGATGCTGGTGATCTCCAGCGTGCAGTCGCGCAGCCAATTGGGCGGCGGTCGCGGCAAGCTGCATGAACTGCCGAACCAGAGCGCACTGGTCGGTGGCGTGGCGGCGTTCTCCCACACCCTGATGTCGGCGTCCGAATTGCCGGGTGTGCTGGCCCGTGCGTTTGCGCTGTTCCAGGCCGGGCGTCCGCGTCCGGTGCACATCGAGATTCCGCTGGACGTGCTGGTCGAAGAAGCCGACGAACTGCTGACCAGCGTGCCGGTCAACATCGACCGCGCCGGAGCTGCGCCGGCCGCCGTGAGCCGCATGACTGAACTGCTGGCCGGCGCCCGGCGTCCGCTGATCCTCGCCGGTGGCGGCGCCATTGACGCGGCTGGCGAACTCACCGAACTGGCCGAGCTGCTCGACGCGCCGGTGGCCCTGACCATCAACGCCAAAGGCATGCTGCCGTCCAGCCATCCGCTGTTGATCGGTTCGACCCAGAGCCTGGTGGCGACCCGCGCCCTGGTGGCCGATGCCGACGTGATCCTGGCGATCGGCACCGAGCTGGCGGAAACCGACTACGACGTGACCTTCGCCGGCGGTTTCGAAATCCCCGGCAAGCTGCTGCGTGTGGACATCGATCCCGACCAGACCGTGCGCAACTACCCGCCTCACGTGGCGCTGGTGGCCGACTCGCGCAATGCCGCACAAGCGTTGCTCAGCGCGCTGTCGCACAAACCGCTGGCCGAGCGCCGCAACGATTGGGGCCAGGTACGCGCCGCCCGTCTGCGTGAAGACCTGGCCGCGACCTGGGATGCCCCGACCCTGGCCCAGACCCGGTTCCTCGAAACCGTGCTGCACGAATTGCCGAACGCGGTGTTCGTCGGCGACTCCACGCAACCGGTGTACACCGGCAACCTGACGTTCAATCCGGAGCGTCCGCGCCGCTGGTTCAACTCGTCCACCGGTTACGGCACCCTCGGTTACGCCTTGCCGGCGGCGATTGGCGCATGGCTCGGCGGCTCTCTGGAACATGGCGCGCGTCCGCCAGTGGTGTGCCTGATCGGCGACGGCGGTCTGCAATTCACCCTGCCGGAACTGGCCAGCGCCGTGGAAGCGTGCACCCCGGTGATCATCCTGCTGTGGAATAACCAGGGTTACGAAGAGATCAAGAAATACATGGTCAACCGTGCCATCGAGCCAGTGGGCGTCGACATTTACACCCCGGACTTCATCGGCGTGGCCAAGGCCCTGGGTTGCGCGGCGGAAGCGATCAGCTCCGCTGAACATCTGCGCGGTGCATTGCGCGCCGCCACCGATCGTCAGGGCCCGACCCTGATCGAAGTCGACCAGACCCAATGGATGAAGGCGGTGGCCCAATGATGAATTTCCCGACCACACTCGACGGTCTGTACATCAACGGCCAATGGTTCGCCGGGCGCGAACACCTGCGGGTGATCAACCCGGCCACCGAAGCGCTGCTGACCACGGTCAACGGCGGTGACGAAAGCGCCGTCAACCAGGCGGTGACGGCAGCGACCGAAGCTTTCAAAGACTGGTCGAAAACCACCGGTGCCGAGCGCGCCGCGATACTGCGCAACATCGCCAACGGCGCGCGCAACGGCCGCGAACATCTGATGAAGTTGCAGTCGAGCAACAACGGCAAACCGCAGTTCGAGGCGGGCATCGATGTCGACGACGTGATCGCCACGTTCGAGTACTACGCCGAACTCGCCGAAGGCCTCGATGCGAAACAGGACAGCAACGTGCCGCTGCCCAGCGATGACTTCAGCGCACGTCTGCGCCGTGAGCCATGCGGTGTTGTCGGGCTGATCGTGCCGTGGAATTTCCCGATGGTCACCACCGCATGGAAACTCGCGCCAGCTCTCGCCGCCGGTTGCTGCGTGGTGCTCAAACCGTCGGAAGTCACACCGCTGCCGGAGCTGGAACTGGCGACCATCATTGCCGAATCCGGTCTGCCGAAAGGCGTGTTCAACCTGGTGTGCGGCACCGGTCTGGCAGTCGGCGCGCCGCTGTCGGCGGATCCGCGCATCGCCAAGATTTCCTTCACCGGCAGCAACGCCGTCGGTGTGCATGTGATGCAGCGCGCCGCGGAAACCGTGAAGGGCGTGAGCCTGGAACTGGGCGGCAAATCCTCGCTGCTGATTCTGGAAGATGCCGACCTTGATCTGGCGGTGGAACTGGCCTGCGGTGGCGGTTTCTTCAACGCCGGGCAGATGTGTTCGGCCACCAGCCGAGTGCTGGTGGCCGATGAAATCGCCGATGAATTCCTGATTCGTCTGAAGGCCCGCGCGGAAAAAATCCGTGTCGCCGATCCGTTCGATCCTGAGGTCGAGATGGGCGCGCTGGTCAATCAGGCGCAGTACCAGCGTGTGCTCGGTCACATCGACCGTGGTCTGAGTGCCGGTGCCAAGCTGATCTGTGGCGGCAATCGTCCCGCCGATCTGCCGCGCGGATATTTCTTGCAGCCGACGATCTTCACCGAAGTGCCCCTCGACAGTGCGCTGTGGTGTGAAGAGATCTTCGGCCCGGTGATCTGCGTACGCAGTTTTGCTTCGGAAGCCGAGGCAATTGCGCTGGCCAACGACAGTCAGTTCGGCCTGGTCGCCAGCGTCGTCACGCGCAATGCCGAGACCGCGGATCGGGTCGCCAACGCCTTGCAGGCGGGGCTGGTGTGGCTCAACGCGCCGCAGGTGATCTTCCCGCAGACCGCGTGGGGCGGCTACAAACAGAGCAGCATCGGCCGCGAATTGGGCCCGTGGGGTCTGGCGGCATTTCAGGAAACCAAGCACGTGATCCGCGCGCTCTGAATGCCCGAAAAAGGTCAGCGCATGCCTCGCAACGAGGCATGCGCCGACGTCATGGCTTCAATGAGTTTTTATCGATAGTCAGGTGTTTTGCACGACCTCAGGATGAACCCGCAGACCACGCTCAAGCCCTTTCAAACCGGGCGCTTGAGCCATATCGGTCAGGCAGATGCAAGGGTTGCGATCAGTCTCATACTTACAAAAAAAATGGGAGTCCTAAATGGGCGAGCACGATCTGAACAGGCGTCAATTCATCAAAACCGTCGGCGTGGTCTCGGTGGCCGCGGCGGCCATGAGCATGCCCTTCATCCGGGCCAGTGCCAGCGACACCCGCTTTGCCGGCAAGACCCTGCGCCTGCTGACCTGGTCCGATGACACCGGCCTCGCTGCACTGCGCAACATCGCGGCAACGTTCGAAGCCAAGACCGGCGCCAAAGTGATTGCCGACCGCACTGGCAGCACCTCGGAAATGGTCGCCAAACTCAAGGCCGGCGGTGATCGTCCGCAGTACGACATCATCACCCTGGCTGGCGTCGGCGCCGAAGGTCTGGCTGCTGCCGGACTGTTGGAAAAACCCGATCTCAACCGCATTCCCAACCTGGTGGACGTACCGGAAAAATACCGCACCGGGGCCAACGGTCACGGCATCGGCTACCTGCTGTGGTGCAACAGTCTGGTCTACAGCACTCGCACCCAGAGCACCGCGCCGGACAGTTACGCGGCACTGTGGGACGCCGATCTGGCACCGAACATTTTCCTGCCGCCGCCGAACTGGACCGAAGCGATGGACCTGATCATCATCGCCGCCAAACTGGCCGGTGGTGACGAGCACAACATCGAACCGGGCTTCAAGAAACTCGCGGAGCTGAAAGACCGCGTGGTGACCCTGGGCGAAAACCCCAACCAGATCGCCGAGCTGTTCCGCACCGGTTCCCTGGACATGGGCGGCCTCTACGCCCCGGCGTTTTTCCCCAAGCAGATCCGCGACCCGAACTATGGCCTCGGTGCCACGTTCGGCATGAAGGAAGGTTTCTACACCGACCTGATGCTTTCGGTAATGCCGAAGAACCGTCCGGGCGACACCGACCTGGCCTACGCCTTCATCGACCACTCCCTCGACCCGCTGGTGCAGGGCAAGATGGCCGAAGACATCTTCAACGGCCCGGTCAACGCCAAGGCGATCATCTCCGCCGAAGCACGCAAGAGCCCGTTCATCCTCACGCCGGAGCAGATCGCGGAGAAGGCGATCATGCACGACAACGCCTTCCTGGCGACCGTGCATGACCAGTGGATTCGTCGCTACACGGAAATCTTTTCTTCCTGACGCAAACACAAACCTTCAGAACACCGCAAACCCCTGTGGGAGCTGGCTTGCCAGCGATGACGGCCTACCTGTCGACAGTGATGTCACTGACAGATTGCTATCGCGAGCAAGCTCGCTCCCACAGGTTTCTCGGTGAATTTGAAGGCAGTGTCTGTCAGTTGTTTTTCCATTGACGAGATCATTGCTATGGAACATCAATCCCTGACCCAGCCGGTCGGCGCGGGTGACGTGCGCCCGGCGCGCGGTGTTTCGCCGACGGCGCGGGCGTGGTTTTTCCTCACGCCGTCGATGCTGTTTCTCGGCGTGCTGATTGCCGCCAGCCTGCTGGTGCTGCGCATGAGCGTCGGCACCAAGGGCGCGGAGTGGTCGGGTTTCAGCCTGGCCAGTTACGCGCAGTTGCTCGAACCCTACTACCTCAAATCGTTGCTGCTGACCTTGCGCCTGGCGCTGATCAGCGCGGTGATCGCGGTGGTCCTGGCGATCCCGGTGGCGTACACCATGTCGCGCCTGACCTCGCCATTCGTGCGGCGGATTTTTCTGGCGGCGGTGCTGTTGCCGCTGCTGGTCAACCTGCTGCTGCAAAGCTACGGCTGGCTGGTGATCCTCGGCCCCGGCGGCATGCTCAACCAGACCCTGATGGGCCTCGGCCTGATCAAGCGTCCGATCATGCTGCTGTACAACCAGAACGGTGTGCTGATGGGGCTGGTGCAGACCGCGTTTCCGCTCGCTGTGCTGCCGATTGCCAGCGCCATGCGCGGTGTCGCCCGCAGCTACGAAGAAGCTGCCGCGACCCTCGGCGCCAGTCGTTTTCAGGTATTCCGTCAGGTGGTGCTACCGATGAGTCTGCCGGGCATCATCACCGGCGCAACCCTGGTGTTCGCCTACAACGCCAGCAGCTTCGTGGTGCCGCTGTTGCTTGGCGGTCGGCGCGTGCCGATGCTCGCGGTGATGGTGCATGACCAGATCGCACCGCTGATGAACTGGCCCGCCGCGTCCGCCGCCGGGGTGGTGCTGATTGTCACCACGCTCGCCATCATGACCTTGTCCGAATACATCACCGGCCGCCGTCGCCGTCTGCTGGAGGCTTCGCAATGAGTGCCCTGATCAAGAAGCGTCAGTCGCTGTTGCCGGGCGACACCGGCAAGTTCGCCGGCATCCTCTCCGGGATCATTTTGTTCCTGGCCGTGTTGCCGATCCTGACCATGATCGTGATGTCGTTCAGCGGCGCGTCGAACCTCGACTTCCCGCCGAGCAGCTACAGCCTGCAGTGGTACAAGGCGGCGTGGCACACCTTCGTCTCGCCGGATGCCAGCGATGTGCTGAGCCTCGGCCAGGCCATGGGCACCAGTTTGCTGGTGTCGTGCCTGACGATGATTTTCGCCACGCTGATCGCGGTGCCGGCGGCCTACGCGCTGACCCGCTGCGAGTTCCGTGGCAAGGGCGTGGCGCTGCAATTGATGTCGCTGCCGCTGGTGTTCCCGATGGTGGTGCTGGGGCTGGCCTTGCTGCTGGTGTTCGACAGCCTGCCGTTCCACATGACCACCTCGCGGCTGGTGATTGCCCACGTGATTCTGGCGCTGCCGTTCGTGGTGAAGAACTGCACGGCTGCGATGCTTTCCATCGGCAGCGAAGTCGAAGAGGCCGCGCAGATGCTCGGCGCTTCGCCGCTGCGGGCCATTGTCGACGTGGTGGTGCCGTTGATGAAGTCGGGGATTCTGGCGGGGATGCTGCTGGCGTTCATCGTCTCGTTCAACGAATTCACCGTGACCTATTTCCTCTACACCATCGATGTCATGACCGTGCCGATCTGGATGTACAGCCGCACCGTGTCATCGCTCGACCCTACCGTGTTCTCGTTTGCCGTGCTGATCGTGCTGATCGACTTCGTCCTGATCTGGGCGTTGGAGAAGCTGGTCGGTGAGGGCGGCGTTTCCTTTTGATTGTGAGGTGCAATATGACTGGACTGATTCTGGAAAACGTCGAGAAACACTACGGCTCGGCCTGTGCGGTAAAAGACGTCAACCTGCATTTGCCCGAGGGCAAACTGGTGTGCTTCCTCGGCCCGTCGGGCTGCGGCAAGACCACGTTACTGCGCATGATCGCCGGGCTGGAAACCCTCACCGGCGGCGAGATCCGCCTGGACGGCGAGGACATCGGCCACACCCCGGCGCACCTGCGCAACTTCGGCATGGTGTTCCAGTCGCTGGCGCTGTTTCCGCACATGACCGTGGGCGAGAACATCGCCTATCCGCTGAAACTGCGCGGTGTGAGCAAGGCCGATCAACAGGCGCGGGTGGTGGAGTTGCTGGAACTGATCCAGCTGCAGCCGATGATCGATCGCCCGGTGGCCAAGCTGTCCGGCGGCCAGCGTCAGCGGGTGGCAATTGCCCGGGCGATTGCCTCGCATCCGAAAATCCTTTTGCTCGACGAACCGCTGTCGGCGCTGGACGCCAAATTGCGTGAGTCGATGCAGGTGGAAATCCGTCAGCTGCAACAACGCCTGAACATCACCACCATCATGGTGACCCACGATCAGCGCGAGGCCATGACCATGGCCGATATCGTGGTGGTGTTGGGCGAGCATCGGGTGCAGCAGGTGGGTACGCCGATTGAAATCTACCGGCACCCGGCCAACGAATTCGTCGCGGACTTTATCGGCTCCGGCAACATCTTCCCGGCCACCGCGCTTGGCGATGGCAAGGTTGTGCTGCCGGGCGGCGATGCCCTGCAAGTACCGATCTGCAGCAGCATCGTGGTCGGGCAGAAAGTGAAAATGCTGATCCGCCCCGAAGACCTGCAACTGTCGGCGCCGCAGGCCACGGCGGGCAATCGCCTGCTGGGCAAGGTGACGTTCGTGCGGGATATCGGTGCGACCATCGAGACTACGGTGGAATGTTCCGGGGTGACGTTTACGGCGCTGAGTACGCCGTGTCAGGGGATTGGGTTGGGGATCGGGCATCCGGTTTCGGTGACGTTGCCGAGTGAGGCGTGTCGGGTGTTGGGCGCCTGATCCAGAATTGATGCTGGCTTTGTCGACCTCTTCGCGGGCAAGCCCGCTCCCACAGGTTATTAGTCGTACACAAGCTTTGTAGTAGACACCAGTCACTGTGGGAGCGGGCTTGGTCCGGGCGGCGATCCGACGAAGAGGCCAGTAGCCGCGACGCAATAATCCAGATCAGACGGTCAGCCGCAACCGCGCCAGATCCCGCAACGGCGGCGCGCCAAACAACCGACTGTACTCACGACTGAACTGCGACGGACTTTCATACCCCACCCGATACCCGGCCGCCGACGCCTCCAACCCCTCAGCCAACATCAAACGCCGCGCCTCTTGCAGGCGCAGCTGCTTCTGATACTGCAACGGACTCATCGCCGTCATCGCCTTGAAACGGTGATGCAAGGTCGAGACGCTGAGGTTCACTTCCTTCGCCAGATCATCAATGCGCAGCGGCTGTTCGAAGTTGCCGTTGAGCCATTTGATCGCCTGGCTGATGCGGTGGCTCTGGCTGTTGGCGATGGCGATTTCGTACAGCCGATGGCCCTGAGGACTGCGCAGCAGACGATAGAGAATTTCCCGGCGGATCAGCGGCGCGAGCATGGCGATGTCTTTCGGTGCGTCGAGCAGGCGCGCCAGACGCAGCACCGCATCGAGCATGGCGCTGTCGATCTTCTCGACATACAGACCACGCCCGGTCGGCCGGGTCGGTACACCCATCGGACCGGCGTCGGCGATCAGCGCGGTGATTTCCGCAGGATCAATATCAAGGCGTACGGCGAGAATCGGCTCTTCGGGCGAGACATTCACCACCCGACCGCTCAACGGCATCGAAACCGAGACCACCAGGTAGTTCAACGGGTCGTAATTGAAGAACTCGTCCGCCAGCCGTACCTCTTTGCGACCCTGGGCCATGATGCACAGCGCCGGTTGCGCGAGCACCGGGGCGAAATCATGGGACTGGGTGTGGCGCGACATGACCAGCGAGCCGACGGCGGTGGCATAACTGCCATCTTCGGACGTGTTGCGGCGAATGATGGCCGCCAGCTCCGCGCGCTGCTTTTCCATGTCGGCATCGGGCGGCGCCTGAAAACGATCGAATGACGTCATGCACAGCCTCCTCGGCAAGGGATGGAATGGGAGCAGAGCATAAGTTTGTGCAAGCGCGAGCGGTAGACACATCCTGTCAAATGCTTGCCTGATCCTGCATGGGTTTGTTGACTCGTCCAGCCATAGCAGGACGCAGGTCGGCAGAATTGCCCGAAACCGGTGTGACAGGACGGTGACAGGAATTCACGACTTGTTACAGGTCTGCAAGACAGTCTCGCAGGATTGTGCAACGCGACGGCAGGAATCGACTAACGGCGAACGGTGCGCGGCCCTTAACCTTGGATCCTGTCGCAGCCCGTTCCCGGCTGCCACGCGACTCCCTGGGAGGGTTGAACATGTCCAAGCAGATTCCCGTCAGTCATATGGCCTTCGTTCGAGCGCGTACCGGACGCTCGGCGGAACTCGGCATGCGCTTGAGCGCCCTGATCGAGCCGTCCCGCGCCGCCCCCGGTTGCCTGAGCTTCGCCTTGCAGCATTCGCAGTGTGATCCGGATTTGTGGCTGGTTTCCGGTTTCTGGAGCAACCAGCAATCGATGACCGCTTACTTCAGCAGCCCGTCGATGGAAATCTTTGCCGAGCTGGTGCAGGACCTGGTGGTCAACAGCCTGGATTTCCACACGTTCAAGGAAGTCTCGGCTGCACAGGCCGTAGGGCAATGCACTGCGCCGATACACAAACTCGCCGGTTGAATGTTTAATGTCCGGCTTATCTGACTGAGCCAGGACCTGCGATATGGCACGTAAAGAGTTCGAACACTTCGAAGCGGTTTCCGCTGTAGTCCCCGTCGAGTTGGGCGGCAACAAGGGTTATCACGCGGCGATTGCCGTCAAGGCCCTGGTCGACGGCGGCGCACCGCGCTTTCACAAACTGCTGAACGATCAGGTTTTTCCCGGCGCCATCGCCGCCGATGAAGCCGCGATCAACGAACTGGACAAGCTCAAGGGCGTCACCGACGACGCCGAGCTGATCTGGTAAGCGCTTACTTCGTCGCCCCCGGGCGCCACATCTTGAACAACGCCTCCGGCCCCAGCTGGAAATAGTCCGCCGGCCCGCCGCCCCGCAGTATCGGTTCGGCGGCGGCGGTGTCGTAGATCCCGTCCTTCAACAGCCATTTGGCAATGTGCACGGCAACCACTTCGCCGAGCACCAGCCAGCTCGGCACGGTCTCGCCGTCGGCGCGCTGCAACTGAATGATCTGGGTGACCTTGCACTCGAAGGACACCGGGCTTTCGGCCACGCGCGGTACGGCGATCACGTTCGAAGCCACCG
Source organism: Pseudomonas sp. 22085 (assembly GCF_052045815.1). Taxonomy (NCBI): domain Bacteria; kingdom Pseudomonadati; phylum Pseudomonadota; class Gammaproteobacteria; order Pseudomonadales; family Pseudomonadaceae; genus Pseudomonas; species Pseudomonas sp. 22085. Next base: position 155,524 of record NZ_JBQEQA010000004.1, on the reverse strand, counting down.
GCGTCAGCCCCGCCAGTTCGAACTCGTTGACTTCCGGTCCGACCATCGCGCAGCTCTGGTTCATCTGCTCGGCCAGCGGGCGGGTGGCGAGGTTCCAGACGAATTCACCGGTCTGCTCGATGTTGTTCAGGCTGTCTTTGCGACCGACGCTGGAGAACCCGATGATCGGCGGAATGTAGTTGAACGCGTTGAAAAAACTGTAGGGCGCCAGGTTCAGCCGTCCCTCGGCATCCTGCGACGAAATCCAGCCGATGGGACGCGGGCCGACGATGGCGTTGAACGGATCGTGCGGCAGGCCGTGGCCGTTGGCCGGTTCGTAGAAATGAATGTCATCGGGCATGGCGGGTGGTCCTGAAGAGGGCGGGATCAAGTGGCCAATAGTGCAAGCACACGACGCATATTTCCAGCCAGACACCGATATTCCACCCAGTGAGAACCTTGTGGGAGCTGGCTTGCCAGCGATGGCGGCCTGTCAGTCGACAATAACTTTCAATGAAAAAATGTCATCGCTGGCAAGCCAGCTCCCACAGGGTTTGGTGTGAACTCAAGTAATTGTCATCCCCCAGAAATGACTAAGCCCGGCCGAGGCCGGGCTGTGAAGGCGGTGCGGATATTCAGCTGATGGCTGCGGCAGTGCCGGTTTTATCGAAACCGTCGGCAGCGATGGCATTGGCGGTGCCGGTTTTATCGAAACCGTCGGCGGCGATAGCGTTGGCAGTGCCGGTCTTGTCGAAACCATCAGCAGCAACGGCTTTGCCGACGTTGGTCTTGTCGAAGCCGTCGGCAGCGTAGGTGCCGGTGTGGCTGGTTTCGATGGCAGCGCTGGCGCCGGAAATGAAGTCGGCGGATTTGGTTTTGTCCGAACCATCGGCGGCGAAGGTGTTGGCGGCCAGGACGGACAGGGTCAGGGCGAGGATCAGTTTGGTTTTCATGGTCGTTCTCCAGATTCGAAATTCGTTGGCGATGTGTTTCGCATGGGATTCATGCTACGCCAAATAAGTTGATTGAAAAGTGCAAAATAATGCTAAAAACAATCGATTAAATTGATATTAAGGGCGACGCATTCAATTCGCTTTCGTCGTCGGAGCGAGCGTCGCGCAGGTCATCGATCAGGTAGGTGCAGGATGCGGCAGGGGCATTAACCGGTGATTAATCGCCGTTTTTGGCTTGTGTGACAGATTTTTCATACATTCCCGACCGGTTTTTCACCCGCGCAACGCCAGTCTGCCCACGGCCATAAAGCCAAAAACCGGCCGTCACACACTGGAGCGTTGCCTGCGATGAACAAACTGCCTCAAATCACCCTGGCCTTCTGGGTCATGAAAATCTGCGCGACGACCCTGGGGGAAACCGCGGGGGATTTGCTGTCGATGACCCTCAATGTCGGTTACGCCATCAGCTCGCTGATCCTGATCAGCGTGTTTGTCCTGACCCTGATCGCGCAGCTGATGTCCAAGACCTACAAGCCGCTGCTGTACTGGATCGTGATCCTGTCGACCAGCACCGCCGGCACCACCATGTCGGACTTCATGGACCGCACGCTGGAACTGGGTTACGCCACCGGTTCCATGATCCTGATCGCGATCCTGCTGGCGATCTTCGCGGCATGGCGCCTGAGCGGCGACTCGCTCAACGTCACCAAGGTGCAGAGTTTTCGCGGCGAGATGTTCTACTGGATGGCGATTTTGTTCTCCAACACCCTGGGCACCGCGCTCGGCGATTACCTGGCGGACGACTCGGGCCTGGGCTTTGCCGGTGGCGCATTGTTGATCGGTTCGGCGATTGGCGTGGTCGTGCTGCTCAAGTACTTCACGAAGATTTCGCCGGTGGCGCTGTTCTGGGTGGCGTTTGTGCTGACCCGGCCGTTTGGCGCAACCCTGGGTGACTTGATGACCAAGTCCCATGAGAAGGGCGGTCTGGACTTCGGCACCATCGGTTCGTCGGCGGTGCTGGCGGGGATTCTGCTGGTGATGATCGTCGGGGCGTCGTATGCGCAGAAGCGTTATGGCAGCAAACAGGGCGTTGCCGAGTTGTCCTGATACCGAGGTGACTTCAATCGCGAGCAAGCTCGCTCCCACAGGGTCAGTTGTACGCCGATCCAATGTGGGAGCGAGCTTGCTCGCGATGGGGCCAGAACATCCACCAATGCAGTGGCTGAATAAACCCGGTCAGTCAGTGACGATGCGCGAATGTTTCTGCGTGTCTTTCATGGTGATGTACACCAGCAGGGACACCGCGATGCACGCGGTCACGTACCAGTAGTAACCGGTTTCCATGCCGATGCTCTTGAACCACAGCGCGATGTATTCGGCGGTGCCGCCGAAGATCGACACGGTCAGTGCGTACGGCAGGCCGACACCCAGCGCACGGATTTCGGTCGGGAACAGCTCGGCTTTCACCACGGCGTTGATCGAGGTGTAGCCGCTGACGATGATCAGCGCCGCCATGATCAGGAAGAACGCGCCCCACCAGGTCTGGATGGTGTGCAGGGTCATCAGGATCGGCACGGTGAAGATCGTCCCGAGCACGCCGAAGGCGATCAGGATCGGGCGACGACCGATTTTATCGGACAGGCCGCCGATGATCGGTTGCAGGCACATGAACAGGAACAGCGTGGCCGCCGAAATGGTGGTGGAGTCGGAGATGCTCATGCCGACGGTGTTCACCAGGTATTTCTGCATGTAGGTGGTGTAGGTGTAGAACGCCAGCGTACCGCCCATGGTCAGGCCGACCACGGTGAGCAGTTCCTTCGGATGACGAAGCAAGGTGCGCATGGCGCTTTCCTTGGACTTTTCCTTCTTGGTGAACGACTCGGTTTCTTCCATGCCACGACGCAGGTACAGCGCGACGATTGCGCACAGCGCGCCGATGGCGAACGGAATACGCCAGCCCCACGCGTACAGCTGTTCGGTGGTCAGCATGTTCTGCAGCACGATCAACACGCCCAACGCGATGAGCTGGCCGGAGATCAGGGTCACGTACTGGAAGCTGGAGAAGAAGCCGCGACGTTCCTTGGTCGCCATCTCCGACAGGTAAGTGGCGGAGGTACCGTACTCGCCACCGACCGACAGGCCTTGCAGCAAGCGGGCGAAGACCAGCAGGATCGGCGCGCCGATGCCGATGGTCTCGTAGTTCGGACTCAGGGCAATCAGCAGCGAGCCGAAGCACATCAGGTACACCGAGGCCATCAGCGCCTTTTTACGGCCGACTTTGTCGGCGTACAGGCCCATTAGCCAGCCACCGATCGGACGCATCAGAAAGCCCACGGCGAAAATCGCGGCGGTGTTCATCAACTGGGCGGTAGTGGAACCGGCGGGGAAGAAGGTCTTGGCGAAGTACAGCGAGAAGGCGGCGTAGACGTACCAGTCGTACCACTCGACCATGTTGCCGACGGAACCGCTGAAGATCGATTTGATGCGACTGGCGGTGGTTCGTGCTTTGGCCGGCACGGCAGCCGACCCAAGAGGCAGGGCGTTGGAGTTATCCATTGAAGGATCCTTCATTTAATTGTTTTTGTGGAGCGCGTTGGAACGCAGCCTGCGAGGGCTATAGCAGGAGCTGTGCCAACGGGGGGAGGGCCGGTTTAGAGGGGTTGGTGAGATGGGTTGAGCGGGATTTTGCCGATGATCCGGAATGAATGAGCGGATTTCCGCTCATTCAGCGTGATCGTTCCCACGCTCTGCGTGGGAATGCAGCCGGGGACGCTCTGCGTCCCAAAGCGGACGCAGAGCGTCCATTTAGGCATTCCCACGCGGAGCGTGGGAACGATCAATCATCAAACGATCAGTCGGGTACGAACATCTCTCGGGTCAAACCATGCCGCTGCATCTTTTCATTAAACGTGCGACGCGGCAGTTGCAGCTCCTCAAGCACGGCTTTCACATCGCCCTTGTGCCGGGTCAAAGCAGCCCGCAAACACTGCGCCTCAAACGCCTCTTGCTGCGCCGCCAGCGACTGCCCCGGATCGATACCCTGCACCGGTTCATCCAGCCCCAGTACCTGCCGCTCGGCCACGTTCGCCAACTCGCGCACATTGCCCGGCCAGTCGTGACTGAGCAGGTGGTTCAACTGCGCGCCACTGAGCGGTGGAAAGGTCCGGCCCAAACGCTGGGCGGCGCTCTGGGCGAAGGATTCGAACAACAGCGGAATGTCTTCGCGACGATCACGCAGCGGTGGCAATCGCAGCTCTGCGACGTTCAGGCGATACGCCAGGTCTTCGCGAAAACGTCCGGCCCGCGCTTCATCCAGCAAATCGGGTTTGGTCGCTGCGACGATCCGCAAGTCCACGCGAATGCTCTGGTTCGACCCCAGCCGCTCCAGCTTCTGCTCCTGTAACACCCGTAGCAGTTTCACCTGCTGGGCCAGCGGCATGCTTTCGATTTCGTCGAGAAACAGCGTGCCGCCATCGGCGTATTCCAGCTTGCCGATGCGCTTGCCCGAGGCGCCGGTGAACGCGCCGCTCTCATGTCCGAATAACTCGGCTTCGAACAACTGCTCGGGGATCGCCGCGCAGTTCAGCGCCACGAACGGCTTGCCGGCGCGCGGGCCGAAGTCGTGCAGGCAGCGGGCGACCAGCTCCTTGCCGCTGCCGGTTTCTCCACGGATCAGCACGTTGACCGGCAGCGTCGCCAGGTCAAGCACCTGCCGACGCAAGGTCTGCAAGCCACGGGACACACCGAGCAACGTCGCATCGAGTCTGGCGCGGTTGTCGGCCTGCTCGTGCAGGGCACGGTTTTCCAGCACCAGCCGACGCTTGTCCAGCGCCCGGCGCAGGCTGCCGAGCAGGGTCTCGGGACTGAACGGTTTTTCCAGAAAATCGTAGGCGCCGTCGCGCATCGCTTCGACCGCCATCGGCACATCGCCGTGGCCGGTCAGCAGAATCACCGGCAGGTCGGCATCCCGGCGCTGCACTTCGGCCAGCAGCTCAAGACCGCTGAGCCCGGGCATGCGCACATCGCTGAGAATCACCCCGGCAAAGTGTTTCGGCAGCGCCGCCAGGCATTCCTCGGCGCGGCTGAACAGCTGGACCTCGAACCCGGACAGGCTCAGCCATTGTTCGACGGCATTGCGAATACTGCTTTCGTCATCGACCACCATCACCGAGTTGAGCATCAGATGTGCGCCTCCAGATCGATCGGCAAGGTCAGGCTGAACACTGCGCCATTGTCACCATTTTCGACGCACAGGCGCCCGCCGGATTCATGGACGATGGCGAAGGATACCGCCAGTCCCAGGCCCAGTCCGTCACCCACCGGTTTGGTGGTGAAGAACGGATCGAACACCTGCCCCAGATGTTCTTCGGCGATGCCGCCGCCGTTGTCGATGACGCTCAGGCGCCACAGTTGCTCGTCGGCTTCCAGGCGGATTTCCAGACGCTTGCAGGACTTGCCCTGCATGGCATCGAGGGCATTGCGCAGCAGGTTGATCAGCACCTGCTCCAGACGGATCGCATCGCCACGCACCCAGGCCGGACGGGTCAGGTGCAGCACCAGACTGACCTGTTCATCGCGCAGACGCGCATCGAGCAATTGCAGGGCCTGATCGACCACCGTCGCCAGATCCAGCCGTTCGCGCAGGCCGCTGGGGCTCTTGCGGGCAAAGGTTTTCAGGTGGCCGGTGAGGGCGGCCATGCGCGTGAGCATGTCATCCACCGGTTTGAGGGCCTTGCAGGCGTCATCGACCCGGCCATGATCGAGCAGCAGGCGCAGGGTCGCCAGTTGCATGCGCTGTGCGGTCAACGGCTGATTGATTTCGTGGGCCAGCGCGGCGGACATCTGCCCCAGTGCCGCCAGTTTCGCTGATTGCACCAGACCGTCCTGGGCCGTGCGCAAATCCCGGGTGCGTTCTTCGACCAGTTGCTCAAGCTCTTCGCGGCTGCGCTGGCGCATCTTCGCCAGACGCCAGCGCTGGTTGAGGAACAGCAACAGGAACACCAGCGCCAGCCACACTCCGGCGGCGGCGAGCCCGGCATTGCGCTGGTCTTCAAAGGACAATTGCGGGCGGCGCAGCAGATGCAAGGTCCAGCCTTCGGCAGTCAGCGGCAGCGATTCCCACAGGTAATCCGCCGTGCCTTGCGGGCCTTCGACGCGGCGCAGATCACTGTTGTCATCGAAGCTGCGCAGCGCCAGATGCGTCAGCGGCACCAGTGATTGCTTGTCGTATTGGCGGGTGGCCTTGATCTCGCGGTAATCGGCCGGGCTCAGCGGGTGCAGCAGACGATAGCGCCAGCCGGGCTGGTTGGCGATGAAGATGATCCCGCGCGCATCGCTGACCAGCAGGGTGTCGCTGCCCTGGCTCCATTCGCGTTCGAGTTCGGGGAATTCGAGCTTGACCACCATCGCCCCGAGGAACTCGCCGTTGTCGCCGAGCACCGCGCTGGACAGGAAGTAACCGGGAATGCCGCTGGTCACGCCGACCGCGTAAAAGCGTCCGGTGCCCTGGGTGCGGGTCTGACTGAAATAGGGGCGAAAGCCATAGTTGTGGCCGACGTAACTGCTGGGCAGACGCCAGTTGCTGGCCGCCACCGCAAGGCCGGTGCGGTCGAGCAGTTCAAGGGTCGAGGATTGGGCGGCGCCGTTGATTTTTTCCAGCTTCAGATTGAGCGCCGTTTGCTGTTCGGCGCTCACGGGACCGGCGAGTGCCGCCCGTAATTGCGGGTCCAGTGCGAGCACGGCGGGCAAGGCGCGATAGCGGTCGATCAGGGTATGTAGCGAGTTGGCGTACAGCGCCAACTGTTGATTGGCCCGCGCAGCGTCTTCTTCCAGCGCCTGGCGCTCGGCGTGGCGGATCGCAAGCGTCGCGGCGAGGGCGGCGCCAGCGAGGATCAGCAGGGTGTACAACGACAGACGCAAGGTACGGGAAGTCGGCAGCATGCTGGGTCAAACGGATGGCAGGTCGGGCGGGCACGATAGCACGCCATCGTGCGGCTACAGTGCTATGGCTGCATAAAAGCCGATTGGTCACACGACCGCTTTTGAGTCTGGCATCCAGGGCGCGACGAGTCCTTGTACGGAATCGTCGGCGACGGTTTGGCAGACCTCAACTGACATCAGCAGTCAGGGACCATGTGTGCCGTTGGATTTGGTCCACCAGTTGTAAAGCCTGGAGTGTTTTTCCGGGGTATGACGTAGTTGCTGCTGTAAAAACTGGTTATCGGTGGACCGCGACTCCCTGTAAGCGGCAACAGAAGCTTTCGCTCGACCGATGTTGGCTAGCGCCTCGTGGGTTTGCTGCTGCAGGTCTGAGCGGCTGATCGGAGCAAATCCGTCTGGGTCCAGAACATCGATGCCTAATGCATCGAACGCTCCTTCTGCAGCGGCGGAATAACTTTCGACGGCCGCTTGCCAGTCAGAGAGCATTGTCTGGATCTTTATAATCTTCGTCGGGTCGAGCCCGTTTTTTATGTCTTCGGCTTCCATTGTTCGAGCAATGATGGCGATAGCGGCGGGGATAATCGATAGCCACGACGCCATCATTCGGTTCATGATAAATGCAGGCATCTGACGGACCAGATCATCCGAGGCCTCTCGCCACGTTCTGTTTTGCCTCGCGGGATCCGTGATCCCTAATCCTTTATTGATTTCACTGACTGACATTTTCGACGTTTGCGGGATCAGCGGGCCGAGCATGATCCCGGTTCTGGAGGCGACTTCGTTTGTGAACGGGTCAATCATCGCACCGACGATGTCACCGCCGATGTTTCCACCAATCAGCCCGCCAGTTGTCAGGTAGGGGATAAAGGACTGGGGGCTTGGAAGCACCAACTCAACAAGCCCTGCGCCGAAAACGCCTGCTTCGTAGCCAGCAACACCTTTGCCCACCTCGACTGCGACGTTCGCCATCAAATTTCTTTTGATGTTTTTCTTATGAAAGATGTTGTGAAGCTGCTGGAGCAAATGTTCGGAGTGTCCGAAGACGACGGAAATGAAGTCCGAATAATGTCTGATAGTGCTTTCCGTTTTGTATGCTCCGACAGAGTCGACGTAACGCAGCGGGTTGTTGCCGACAAACGCATACCGGTTCGGCCCGTCCGCATCTCCGGCCGGGTCGGCATTGATCCAGCGACTCAACCAAGGGACGTAATACCGGGCGCCATAGTAATAAAGCCCGGTGCGATCCATTTCCTTGCCCGAATAGCGGATGAACTTGTAGTCCGCTTCGATCTGCGAACGCGCGGCCATCCAGGCGGTGCCGCCAAAGGCAAAATAGCCCTCGGCACTGATCAATAGCGCCCTTGCATCGAGTGTTTTTGTGATTGAGCCCAAGTGGTCACTCAGCGAGTACTGCAATTGATCAGCGTCGATGCCTGACGGTTTGCCGGCCACCCAGTGCAGGCAGGACACTTCGCCGACGCCGATTGCGACGGTGATCCGATGCAGTTCTTCGCCCGAGCTTTTGCTGCGGATTTCCAGGGACCCCGCGTAATGCACTTCATCGACATGGCTGACTTTGCGGGTGTGGGTTTCGTGACGTTTGTAGACCCGTGTGCCCCGGCTGTATTGGTACAACTCCTGATCCGGTGGCGCGCCGACATGTTCGACGAGCGTCAGCGATTGCAGTTGGTTGCGGCTGTTCCAGTGCAGCGGCTGGCCAGCCTGCAGGTGCCTGAGATTGCCGGTCGGGTCGAACCGGGCGCCGAAGTCAGGCACCGGATCCCCCTGTTTCCAGCGCACCCCGCGATTGCTGGCAGTGTCGATGAACACCTCGCGGGTGTAGGTGTTGCCGTCGCGTACGTGGGTCAGTTTTTTCAGGTTGTTGCCGTCGTCGTATTCGAAAGACTCGACATAGTTGCGTCGGTCATCGGGATCGGTGGGTTGCGGCCGACCGGAGTTATCCGCGGGCGGGGCGTCGCTGTAACCGGTAGCGCGGGTCAGGCGGTACACCGAGTCATAGCCAAATGTGCGTTCACCGTCGACCCGCTGGTTGCGGAAAAACGTCGGTGTGTAGGTGTGGTCAACAATGCGCGTAACGTTACCTTCCAAATCGTATTCATACCCGAAATCCAGAATCGCCGGCTCTGAAGCCTTTTGCGCGTACTGTCGAAGCAGGCGTCCGTCGGTGTCCCGGTAGCACCAGCGGTTGGTCACATCGTTGCCGAGCCGTTGTTCGGTGATCTGGCCGGCGGCGTTGTAATCCGCACCTTTCAAAACCGGCTGGAAGGCTTGTCCGTTGAGTTGCAGTTGTACCTGGACGAGCTGCCCGGCGATGTCGTAGGTCGACTGTTGCAGGTGCCCGCCGGCGTCAGTGGTTTGCAACACTGCGCCGACGGCGCTGTAGACCCGACGGCTGGTGCAGGTTTTGCCGTCCTTGAAGGTGCGGGTTTCTTCCAGCGTCTGTCCGTGCATGCCGAAGCTGTCGAGGGCGAGCGTGCCTGATGGATCGCTCAGCGCCGTCATCTGTCCGCGCAGATTGTGCGTCGGGTCGGCCGAAGCGTCGAGGTAGCGGAAGGTTTCGAAGTTCGCTGTACCGTTTTCCGTGACGGCCCGCAGACGCAGTTGCGGGTCGTAGGTCATTTCCCGGTGATTGCGGTTAGCATCCCAATTCTGAAGAAGCTCGCCACCGACACCCTGCAGTACTGTGTTTTCGCCACCGTCAACGTTGATCGTCCTGATCGCCACGCCGTCCAGCCTGTGCACCGTTGTGGTATTGGGCGTGGGCAGACGCGGATCGCGCAGCGCGACCAGTCGGCCGGCAACGTCATATTGCTGTCGGGTAATGAGCGCCTGCACATCCTCCCCTGCCACCCTGCGCAGGTAGCCGACCTGTCTGATGGCGTTGCCACGCGGATCCGTGACAACGGCTGTCGGCGTGCGCCAATGCAGGCTGGTGTTCATGCCTTGACCTTTTTCGCCGGCCTGGCGGGTTGTTTCGCAGATGAGGGCGCGGGTGTGTTGTCGGTGTCATTGAAGTCATAGCGGAGCGTGAACCACGCATGCAGGATGTCGAACGCCAGATGGCCCAGCGCATTGATCGTCTGTATCGGCCGCCCCAAGGCGTCGTAGAACATCCGGTCGTGATAGCCGTGCTCGCGCATCGCGCTGTCGTTGATACAGCGGTGGGTATTGAGGAAGTAGGGGCGGTAGACCCGGATGGTTTCGCCCTTGTGGTTGTATTCCACGCGACTCTGCACCCGCCAGCGCGAGCCCCGGGTGGCCGGCATTTCGATCGGTTTGCCATCGGCGCCGGTCACGAGGTCATCCTCAGGGGTGGCGACAAAGGCATCGCCCTGCGGGGCGAGCTGTTTGCTTTGCAGCGCGCGGCCGAAGCCGTCGAAGTAGCGGATCGTCATTTGAATCTGTTGCAGCGGGTCGGTGGGGTAGCGGTCGGCAGCCAGGTTGAGGCTGTGTACCGGCTGCTTGAGGGTAGTTCGGATGAACTTGAGCAGGGCCTGTTCGCTGGTGCTGCGTTTTTTCAGCTGGTTCAGCCAGCGCAGGGCCGAGGCGCGGATGTGGCCGTCAGGCAGAATCAGCCCCTTGGCGATCCATTCCTTTCTTTTGATGGGCAGCGTTTTGAGCGGGAGTACCGGCATCCAGCTTTGCAGGTCGGTGCGCACCACGCTGGCAGCGGATGCCAGGGCGGTTTTCGGATTGGCGAGGGCGTATTCGACACTCAGGTCAGGCTGTGGCGGGTAAGCGGACAGGGGAGCGAAACCGGCCTGAGCGCCGTTTTCGGTGCCATGAAAACTGTGGGCGGTGGGTTGCCTGTCTGCGTCGTACAGCACTTCCTGAATGTTCTCGTTGGCATCCTTGACACTGCACGGCAGAAGGGTGTGCCAGTCGTATGTCATGGTTGTGACGCAGCCGTCCGGCAGGGTGAGGGTCTTGGTCACCAGATGGAGCGGGTCCCAGGCGATGTGCGTTACGCCATGGCTGGCGGTCTGCTGCACATCGGTGACGTGGAAAAATTGGCTGGCATCGGCGTAGGTGAAAAAACCGCTCAGGGCTGACCACAGGTTTTCCAGTTCGTCCTCTTCCGAATCTTCGGGGAGAAACAGATTCATCGGCTCATAGCCGATCTTGATCAGCTCGCCCCGAATGTCAATCGGGACGTCGTCGTAGGCAGCCAGTGCTGTCTTGTCGAACACGGCCTGTTTCGTCGGGCCTGCCAACGGTGGGTAAAGCATCTCGCCGGCGGCCTCCAGATAGGTCTGCTGCGAAAGCGAGGTCAGTTCGCGCGCGGCTTTCCATGCGGCGCTGTCTTTATGCCGATCGAAATTTTCGAAACTGATGTCCGCTGCGCGCAAACCGTCCGGCAGAGAGCCTTTGGGCAGTTTCATCGCATTACCGCGCTGGCGGCAGGGTAAACCGAGCAGCCAGTGACTGGCACTGGTCAAGTGAGTGAATTCGGCGAGAGCTTCCGTCAGATAAAAGCATTGCTGTTGCTCATCGTGGCTGTCCAGCCAGGCGCGTCGTTGATCTTCCTGATCGAAGGGCGGTTCGTCATTCTCGGTGCGGCGACGAGCACAAGCGACGGTAAAACCTTGTGTCAGATGACCGTATTCGTCCCACGCCAGATTGACCCTATGTTCAACGCGTGGATCGTCCATGAAGCGTTCGTATTGATGGCTGCGGTTTTCCAGTTCCAGCACCAGCAGACTGGAGGGATTTATGTTCACCTCTCGCACCAGATAGCGCGTTTCGCTCAGAGAGAACAGGCGCGCGGGGGCGGGGTCGTCTGCCTGGCAGACTTCGGTGCGAAGCAGGCGACCGGCAAGGGCGTAGGCGGTTTCGCGATCATCCTCGGCTTTGCGCCGCTTGCGAATGCGCTCTTTACGGCGTTTGGCATCGAACTCTGAAAAGACCGTGGGGCCCAGCGATGTGATTTCAGGGTCGAGTTCGCAGATACCTTTCAAAACGGGGTCAGTGCATTGACCGGTATGAAACCAGTGCGTCACCTTCATCGGCGCCGTATGGCCGTCTTCGGCCTTGCCAGGTTCCAGTTCACTGTCGATCTGGCAGACCCGGCCGAAGCCACGGAACTCGCGATCCTTCCCGTCGTAGTAGCCGTCCAGATAGTCGAATGACTGCTTCAGGCAGTTGCCGGTGATTTCATCGAGTTGTTCCAGCCAGTGGAGCACCATCTGAGGAAACGGCAACCGGCTGACCGGATGCCTGCGAGCCATCAGTTCCCGGCGTTTTTCGTCCAGCCAGAATTGTGCACTGCTGCGATGTTGCAGCGTGGCGCTGTAGCCCATGTTGTTGTTGCAGCCGGTGAGCAGGTAGGGCCGTTTACTGACGAAGTGATACACCCAGTGCTGCGGTTTCATGTGGGGTTTGGTCAACAGCAGGCTGGCGCAGCCAATGCCTTGCAGATCGGCGAAGGTCACCTGGCAGAGGTTGTCGTAGCGAATGCCGGCAGGCCACGTGACACGCACGGGTGTCGGGGCCAGGCCGTTGCCACCCTGGTTGAACCAGATCTCGAAGTAATCCGAAGACAGGTAAATGAAGGCCGGGGCGCCGGAGCCGTCGAGATCGGCGATGCGTACCCGGTCGGCATCGAATTTGCCATAGTCGAACAGCAAGTCGCTCAATTTGAAACCCTCTCCAAACCGGCCATGACCCAGGCTGATCCAGCAGCGGATTTCATCGTGACGGATCCGGCACAGCTCCATGCCGCTGGCGCCCATGCCACTGAATGACACCAGTTCGCTGCGGGCATTGCCGAACAGCGGCAATCTGTCCGGGGTATGGGGCACATCCTGGCCGGGAGCAAATCCTTTTTCCCGCAGGTTGGCATACACCCGCACGCTTTTCGGGCCGATCAACGCCATGGAGTCCAGGCCATCGCCGCGCAGATCGCCCAGTTGTGCAAGTTGATGGAAAAACTCCACGGGAAACTGATCGAACGATTTGAAAGGCGACCAGGTGCCATCCGACTTGAGCGTGTAACACCCGCTGCCACCGGGCTGCGCGACGACCCAGTCCAGACAGCCGTCACCGGTGAGGTCGGTAAGAATCTGCACCACCGGTTTGCTGCTGTCGGCGTTCGGAATCAGCGGCAGCAGGGTCCAAGGGCCGTAGACGATTTCGTCTGTGCCGGGCGTGCCGCGCAACGGTTCGCGGAAATACCAGGCCCCGTCGCGCTGGCAGAGAAAACCGGGCAGGGCTTCACCGTAAAGATCGACGCAATGGTAGGGCTGGCCGTCGTTGAGACCGGGCATGTGATCAAGTTGCAGAAAGGGTTTGGGGGTGGTGTCGAGTATCAGCGCCTCATAAAAATATTCGAGGGGTGGCATGTGTTTGACGTGACCTGTAGCGTCGTAACTCATGTAGTGCGCTGCTTTCAGATGATTGTATCGATGCGATGTGGATTCGTGCTCCAGCAACAGGCGATTGACCAGCACCGGAGCGGGGCCGATGGCATTGAACAGCAGGAACTGTCGGCACAGGCGCCGAGTGCCGACTTCAAAGCCATGGCGATGCATACGAAACGGATCGGAACGCACCGTCCAGGCATCTTCATTGGCGGGGTACGGTGGAACATCGTCATGCCCGGAGACGCGTTCGCCGTAGTCAATGATCATTCGGAACAGCCAGTCGAGTAATTCGGGTTGAGGGTGATCAAGACAGTACAGATCGGCACTGGCGGTCTTGTTGCAGTAGCAGACCTGGCGCAGGTAGCGTTGAGCACTGTAGTCAAAACGGGCGTCAGTGGTTTTGTCGTCGGTCTTGTACTGGTAAAAGATGTTTTCGCCCATGGGGTTCCTGACTTCCGTCAGCAACCACACAGCGATATGCGCCGGGGCTGCCGGGTCATGGATGCAGGAATCCAGGGTGTTGCCATAGCAATATCGAGTGCCATCGGCTCCAGAGACCACCCAGAACGGATGACCGCCATCGGTGGGAGTCCAGAGTTCGTAGCGGGTGAATGTCGTTTCCAGACGTGGAATGTAGAGCACCACTGAATAGGTTCTGGCGCTCCTGCCTTTACCGCGCGTACGCTTTTTTGCCTTGATCCTGCCGCGCGTTGTCCGTTCGGGCCGCAGGTCGGTTCCGTCAGCCTGCATGACATCGTCGGCTGCATATTTCGGCACGCCCTTGCTGGTCTTGCGCGAAATGGAAGCCACCGACAGATCCCAGCCAAGTCCGCATTTGCCGTTGCCCGCATTGCCGTCATAAAACAGCTGCAACTCAGGATTGAGCGTACGGGCGTTCAGGATCGGCAGTGGCAAGGTGTAAGACCGCTGCCCGGTCGCACCGATCTCTCCCCAACTGCGCCCGTTCGTAGCAATGGACGCTGTCTTGGCAATAGAGGGAGGAGTGACGAGCGCATCTGCATCAAGGGCCATGGCAACGCAACCTGTGAACGCCGAGATTCCAAGCTAACAGAGGGCGTCGGGGGTCGGCACCTGTCAGATCTGACAGGTGCCGACTGACGGCAGGCGAAAAAAAACCGGGCGGTCATCGCTGACCACCCGGTTTTTTTCAAACAGCAGAAGCGCTTACTGCACTTCCACCGCCAGGCTTTCGCTGATCTTCTGTTGCCAGATCGCAGGACCGGTGATGTGCACCGATTCACCTTTGCTGTCCACCGCTACGGTGACCGGCATGTCCTTGACCTCGAACTCGTAGATCGCTTCCATGCCCAGCTCGGCAAACGCCAGAACCTTGGACTTCTTGATCGCTTGCGCCACCAGGTAAGCGGCGCCGCCAACAGCCATCAGGTACACGGCTTTGTTGTCCTTGATCGCGTCGATGGCGGTCGGGCCGCGCTCGGACTTGCCGATCATGCCCAACAGGCCGGTCTGCTCGAGGATCTGACGAGTGAACTTGTCCATCCGCGTGGCGGTGGTCGGGCCAGCCGGGCCAACCACTTCGTCACCGACCGGATCAACCGGGCCGACGTAGTAGATGAAGCGACCTTTCAGATCCACCGGCAGTGTTTCGCCCTTGTTCAGCATCTCGACCATGCGCTTGTGCGCAGCATCGCGACCGGTGAGCATCTTGCCGTTGAGCAGGACGGTTTCGCCCGGCTTCCAGCTCTGCACGTCTTCCGGGGTCAGGGTGTCAAGGTTGACGCGACGGGCCGACGGGCCTGCTTCCCAGACGATTTCCGGGTAGGCGTCCAGCGGTGGCGCTTCCAGCGAAGCCGGGCCGGAACCATCGAGCACGAAGTGCGCATGGCGGGTGGCGGCGCAGTTCGGGATCATGCACACCGGCAAGGAAGCGGCGTGGGTCGGGTAGTCCATGATCTTCACGTCGAGGACGGTGGTCAGGCCACCGAGGCCCTGGGCGCCGATGCCCAGCTGGTTGACCTTCTCGAACAGCTCCAGACGCATTTCTTCGATGCGGTTCTGCGGGCCACGGGCCTTGAGCTCGTGAATGTCGATGGATTCCATCAACACTTCTTTCGCCATCACAGCGGCTTTCTCGGCGGTGCCGCCGATGCCGATGCCCAGCATGCCCGGCGGGCACCAGCCGGCGCCCATGGTCGGAACGGTCTTGAGCACCCAGTCGACGATCGAGTCGGACGGGTTGAGCATGGCCATTTTCGACTTGTTCTCGGATCCGCCGCCCTTGGCCGCCACGTCCACTTCCACGGTGTTACCCGGAACGATGGAGTAGTGGATGACCGCCGGGGTGTTGTCCTTGGTGTTCTTGCGCGCACCGGCCGGGTCGGCCAGGATCGAAGCACGCAGGACGTTTTCCGGCAGGTTGTAGGCGCGACGCACGCCTTCGTTGATCATGTCGTCCAGGCTCATGGTCGCGCCATCCCAACGCACGTCCATGCCCACACGCACGAACACGGTCACGATGCCGGTGTCCTGGCAGATCGGCCGGTGGCCGGTGGCGCACATGCGCGAGTTGATCAGGATCTGCGCCATCGAGTCACGGGCCGCTGGCGATTCTTCGCGCAGGTAGGCTTCGTGCATCGCCTGGATGAAGTCCACGGGGTGGTAGTAGGAAATGAACTGCAGGGCGTCGGCAACGCTCTGAATCAGGTCGTCTTGCTTGATCACGGTCATGAGTCGCGCTCCTCTAAAAGACGGGAACATTCAATAAGGTGCCTGCGGCTTGGGTGCATCGGTCGGTCGCAGACACCTTTCAAGGCACGCCGGGGCTGCTGGCGCGACGCTAAAAAGGCGCGGCAGTATACCGCGCCTCGGTGGCGGGCACATCTGCCGGGAGTCATTCGTTGGTCGCATGGCTGCAGGTTTTTGACGCCAAATACCCGGCCCGAAAATCAATGGTCATTTATCGCCTGCGCCACTAAAGTGGCAGCCGGTCTGTAGAGTAGGACACTCGGTCAGCCTCTTATCGCACGGTGAGTCAACGATTGACCCATAACGCCATTCAACGTCTTTTGCTCAAACGCTTCGCCCTCGCTGCAGCCACCTATGGATTGGCTTTGCTGCTGCTGTGGCTGGCGTATTTCACCGGACATTACGAAGATTCGCTGGCTGGCGTCGCCGTCGGCAGCGCCCTGGTGGTCATCAGCCAGGCAATCCTGTTCGCGGTGTTTTTCTCCGGCTGCAATCTGCGCTTTTCCGACCCGAGCCTGACCGAAGCACAAGTGCTGCTTGGCCTCGGCTGGCAGACGTGGCTGATCGCGCATCTGGAAGAAGCCCGGGGCGAGTTCCTGGTCTTCTATGTGCTGATCCTGCTGTTCGGCCTGTTCCATCTGTCACAGCGGGCGTTCGTACGCTGCGCGATGCTGGTGTTCTTCAGTTTTTGCGCCATCACGCTGTGGGACGGTTACCACTTGCATCTGCACGATCCGGCGCTTTCCGCGTTGCAGGCTTGCATCCTGTTGATCGTGCTGGCGTGGCTGGTGATTTATGCGCGCTTCGTCCAGACCTCGCGCCAACGCATGCGTCAGCGCCGGTTCGCCTTGCAGGCGCATCAGGACACCCTGCGCGGGATGATGCGCCAGCTCGAAGACCTGGTGGCCACCGACGAACTGACCGGGCTGTTCAACCGTCGGCATTTCCTGCGCCTGGCCACCCGCGAGCTGAATGCGATGGAGCCCGACGTGGTGCATGGTCTGGCGCTGATCGACCTCGACCACTTCAAACGCATCAACGATATTCACGGCCACGCCGCTGGCGATCAGGTGTTGCAGGCTTTCGCCGGCGTGGCCGGGGCCTGTCTGCGCGACGGCGATGTGCTGGCGCGATATGGTGGTGAGGAATTCGTGGTGCTGCTGCCCGATTGCAACGCCGAGCGCCTGACCGCCTGTTGCGAACGGCTGCGCATCGCCTTCACCGACGTTGAACTGGTGGGCCTGAATGTGAAAAACCTGAGCCTGTCCGCCGGCATGACCCTGCTGGAACTGGGCGATGATCTGGACGATGCCTTGCAACGTGCCGATCAGGCGCTCTATCGGGCCAAGCGTGACGGACGCAATCGTTGCGCGGCGGCATGGGAGAACGTCGATGCCTGAACTGCGGGTCGGTGATCGACAGTGGTCGGTGGCGGCGGGCAGCAACCTGCTCGATGCCCTCAACCGGAACGGTGTGGCGGTGCCTTACAGCTGTCGCGCCGGCAGTTGCCACGCGTGTCTGGTGCAATGCGTGCAGGGCTTGCCTGCCGACAGTCGCCCGGATGCCTTGAGCGCCGAGCAACGTGATCAGGGTTGGCGGCTGGCCTGCCAGTGCCAGGTGATCGAAGACTTGCAGGTGCACACCTTCGATCCCGTCACCGATGGGCGCCCGGCCACGGTCGAAGCGCTGGACTGGCTCGGCGACAGCGTGTTGCGCCTGCGCCTGATACCCCAGCGGCCGCTGCGCTACAGCGCCGGCCAGCATCTGGTGCTGTGGGCCGGCCAGATTGCGCGGCCGTATTCGCTGGCCAGCCTGCCGGAAGAAGACCGCTTTCTTGAATTTCACCTCGATTGCCGCCAGCCCGGCGAATTCAGCGATGCCGCGCGCCGCTTGCAGATCGGTGATCCGATCCGTCTCGGTGAACTGCGCGGCGGCGCGCTGCATTACGACCCGGACTGGCACGACCGGCCGCTGTGGCTGCTGGCCGCCGGCACCGGACTCGGCCCGTTGTTCGGCGTGTTGCGCGAGGCCTTGCGTCATGATCATCGGGGCGCCATTCGCGTCATTCACCTGGCTCATGACGCCGACGGGCATTACCTGGCCAAACCCCTTGAAGCGCTGGCCGCGCAGCGGCAAAACCTCAGCGTCGAACGGTGGACCGCGGCCGAGTTGCCGGGCGCTTTGGCGCAACTGCGCCTTGTCTCCCGACAAACCCTGGCCTTAGTCTGCGGATCGACGGCCAGCGTCGACGCGTTTGCCAAGCGTCTGTTCCTGGCCGGACTGCCGCGCAATCAACTGCTGGCCGATGTCTTCCTGAGCCGTGGTTGAGCGCTGAATTCTCAGACGCGAGACACGCCATGCCCGACGCCATCCTGCTGCACCGCGAACGCGGTTTGCTGACCCTGCGCCTCAACCGCCCGGACAAGAAAAACGCCCTGACCCGCGCCATGTACAGCCAATTGGCCGACGCGCTGAAACAGGCCGACCGCGACCCCGAAATCAACGCGGTACTGATCACCGGCAGCGCCGAGTGCTTCACCGCCGGCAACGACATCGCCGATTTCATCCAGCAACCGCCGAGCGACCTCGACAGCCCGGTGTTTCACTTCATGCTCAATTTGCTGGAGTGCCGCAAACCGGTGATCGCCGCGGTGGCCGGGGCGGCGGTGGGGATCGGCACGACGCTGTTGCTGCATTGCGATCTGGTGTACGTGGCGCGGGATGCGCGGCTGCGCATGCCGTTCGTCAACCTCGGATTGTGCCCGGAATTCGGCTCCAGCCTGATCCTGCCGCGCTTGCTCGGGCAGGCCAAAGCGTCGGAGTTGTTGCTGCTGGGTGAGGGGTTTACCGGTGAGCAGGCGGCGCAATGGGGCATCGCAACCGAGGCGCTGGGCAGTGGCGAAGCCGCGTTGGCCAAGGCGCGGGAGATGGCGTTGCGGTTTGACGAGCTGCCGGCCGAGGCGGTGCGGATCAGCAAACAATTGATGCGCGCGCCGGATCGCGAGTTGATTCGCAAGGTGATCGAGGAGGAGGGCGCGCTGTTCACTCAGCGGCTGAGGTCGCCGGAGGCGTTGGCGGCGTTGACGGGGTTCATCAAACGGCATTGAAAAGCTTACCCTCATCGGAGCGCCGACCGCCCAGCTCTCCCGAAACGTCGGATGCCCGGAGGGAAAGGGGCGGGGCTTCTATGCATTCTTCAACCCCGGAAATTTGACTTGTAAGGTCGACGCTTAACCAACCATTAACCGTGAAATAAATGCTCCCCATCCTTCTTCGCCGGCAACCAGCAATTTACCGTCCGCTTGTGGGATTAGGGCATTGGGCATATTGAAATCACCTCCGATTGGCAATAGCGCCCAGCCCTTATTGTCCAGCGTTTTATCCAGTGTGCCATCTGGATTGAACCGCGCTAAAACTATGTCTGGCCGTTCATTTGAATCGAGCACGACACCGGCAATCATCAACTTTTCATCATCATCAATAAAACCGTCAGTAAACAGCGTCATCTGATCGTTCAGAGAAGTGAGCAAGGGTTTGCCGTCATTGAACTCGGGATCATGAGAACCGTCGGAACGCCAAGCTTCCAGATATCCAGTAAATGGCGCCTGTAAGGTGGTTCCGACAGCTACAACTCCGTCATCCGAGCGTTGAAGTCGCCGATAGAAGAGGTAATTCGGCGCAGGAACCAGTTTGTAACCATCGTTACCAAACGAGATATCACGGGAGCCATCGCTGAGATAACGGACGAACATGGTGCAACGAGGATTCGGGCCGCCGGTGACAATACCCGCGGCAAGCAGTTTGCCATCCTTCTGGGGCACCACGAGACCAATGTTCGTTGTTTGCTGCTCATAGTCGGGATGCTGTACGGCGACATGGCCTGTGCCAGCGAATGTTGGATCCGGGCTGCCATTAGGATTGAGGCGGTAGATCATGCTGGCTGAATGTGAAGGGAAACTGAAAATGTAAAGGCTTGTTATGACAATCTTTCCATCCGCCATCTCCACGCAATGAGGAGCGTTGCGATCCGCCCTTGACTGCACTGTGGCAAAACGGCGCGGGGTGTCAGGCTGGTCGGGCCTGGTGTCAAGGATGACCTTGCCGTTGTTACCGAAAGACAGGTTGGGACTACCGTATTCCAGGTACCGTGCCAAAGCGGTGTGCTTTAAGCCGGTGGTGCCAATGAGCACTATATCGCCATTGCTCAAGATGCTAAGACTGTTGGGATATGACACCTCATTCGGGCCGAAAATATCAATAACGAAGCCATTTTCGCCAAAACGTTGGTCGATAGTACCCTCAGCGTTGAGACGTGTGATCCAGAATTTATCGAAGTCTTGATCGTAGACACCCCCTGCCACATAGATGGCACCACTCGGTGCGATGGCCACCGCAGTAGCAGTTGCATGAGTAGCGTTGGGAATGTTGAAGCGTAGAACGCCTTTATTGGCAAAAGTCGGATCGAAAGATACGGTACTGGCGATTGCGTTCATGGCGCTTCTCCTGTTTGATCAGTGCGACGTTTGTACGTGGGCTTTCCGAGACCCATTGGATGTCACTTGATGGGGAGCGCCTACTGTCAGAAATGACAGGTATAAAGAAGTTTTTGGAATAAAAAAGCCCTGCCGTTATAAGCGGCAGGGCTTTTCGTTTTCAGCAACCGGTCACTCAGACCTGCGGGTCGCCCACGTGCAGGATTTTCATGCCATTGGTGCCGCCGGTGGTGTGGTAGCTGTCGCCCTTGGTCAGGATGACCCAGTCACCTTTCTCCACCACGCCGCGCTTGACCAGCTCGTCGATGGCTTTCTGGCTGACTTCGTTCGGGGCCAGCGAAGCCGGGTCGAACGGCACGGTGTACACGCCACGGAACATCGCTGCGCGAGCCTGGGCTTCGCGGTGCGGGGTGAAGCAGTAGATCGGCACCGACGAACGGATACGCGACATGATCAGTGGGGTGTAGCCGCTTTCGGTCAGCGCGATGATCGCTTTCACGCCCGGGAAGTGGTTGGCGGTGTACATGGTCGCCAGCGCGATGCTTTCGTCGCAGCGCTCGAATTCCTTGCCGATGCGGTGGCTGGAGGTCTTGCTGGTCGGGTGCTTTTCAGCGCCGACGCAGATGCGCGCCATCGCCTGCACGGCTTCCAGCGGATAAGCGCCGGCAGCGGATTCGGCCGACAGCATCACGGCGTCGGTGTAGTCGAGCACGGCGTTGGCCACGTCGGACACTTCGGCGCGGGTCGGCATCGGGTTCTGGATCATCGACTCCATCATCTGGGTCGCCACGATCACCGCTTTGTTGTGGCGGCGTGCGTGCAGAATGATTTTCTTCTGGATGCCCACCAGTTCGGCGTCGCCGATTTCCACACCCAGGTCACCACGGGCAACCATCACCGCGTCGGAAGCCTTGATCAGACCGTCGAGGGTTTCGTCGTCGGCCACAGCCTCGGCGCGTTCGATCTTCGCCACCAGCCAGGCGGTGCCGCCGGCTTCGTCGCGCAGTTGACGGGCGTAGTTCATGTCGGCAGCGTCACGCGGGAAGGACACGGCAAGGTAGTCGACTTCCATTTCAGCGGCGAGCTTGATGTCGGCCTTGTCTTTTTCAGTCAGGGCCGGCGCGGTCAGGCCGCCGCCGCGACGGTTGATGCCTTTGTGGTCCGACAGCGGGCCGCCGATGGTTACGACACAGTTCAGTTCGGTGGCGGTGGCGGTTTCAACGCGCATCACGACGCGACCGTCGTCGAGCAGCAGCTCGTCGCCCACGCCGCAGTCCTTGACCAGGTCCGGGTAGTCGATGCCGACCACTTGCTGGTTGCCTTCGGTCAGCGGATGGCTGGTGGAGAAGGTGAACTGGTCACCGATCTTCAGCTCGATGCGCTTGTTGGCGAATTTGGCGATTCGGATTTTCGGGCCTTGCAGGTCACCCAGCAGGGCGACGAAGCGGCCGTGCTTGGCAGCGAGGTCACGCACCAGCTTCGCGCGAGCCTTGTGCTCGTCGGGGGTGCCGTGGGAGAAGTTCAGACGGGCGACGTCCAGGCCAGCCAGAATCAGCTGTTCGAGAACTTCCGGCGAGTTACTGGCCGGGCCAAGGGTAGCGACGATTTTGGTACGACGGACGGACATGCAAAGACTCCTCAGGTTCAAGCGCCAGCGAAGGCTACTATGCTCTTGGGGTGTAGTCATTGTTCGTTTGCACTACTTAATAGTTTCTTTATTGAACACGGCAACTTTGGGACAAACGCGCCTGAAGATTTCCGACCAGGGGTCGATACAGAGCACAAGACAGGAGAACCCCCCATGCGATTCGTGCCCATTGCCGCCCTTGCCCTCAGCGTCCTCGCCGTCACGGGCTGCACCCGTTGGTCGATGAACCATCATTTGAACAACGCCTACAGCGCCTATGATCGGGGCAACTGCGAGCAGGTGATGCTCGAATTGTCCAAGGTCGAACGCGCCAGCCGTGCCCGCCCTTACGTGTGGCCGGAAGTGTCGATGATGCGCGGCCAGTGCCTCGAGCGGCAGAAAATGTTCGTCGATGCGGCGCAGACCTATCAGTTCATCATCGCCTCGTACCCCAACAGCGAATACGCCTACCGCGCCCGCGCGCGTCTGGAAACCCTGCAGAGCCTGGGCCATTACCCGACGCGCAGCGCTGCCGCCGTGGTACGTCCAACCCGCTTCTGATGGCGGTTGTCATACAAAATCTGGCTGGCTGTACAAGGTGAGCTATAGTCCAGAGACACCGGTTTGAAGCCTGCTTTCTGAACCGGCGCAACACCTGCGACTGGCATGAGATTGACGTGGCGAGCGCCACACCGGGAGCGGGGAGAGCGAACCTGACGCACAGGTCCGTTCCGAAGCGAGTGCGGCTCTGTGATGGAGCCTGGCATGGCGAACTGCGTATGTTTACCGACCGTCGAATCGAACGGCACCAGCTGCCGTATTTTCTGCGAGTGTTCAACCGCGTCACCGACAAACCCATCGGCTTTCTGGGCAACGTGTCCGAAGACGGTTTGATGCTCATCAGCCAGTTGCCGATGATGATCGGTGCCGAATTCAACCTGCGCCTGAAGATCCCTCTGGGCGAAGGATGCCAGCAGGTCATCGACCTGACGGCGTGCTGCCTGTGGTGCCACGAAGACGCGACCCCCCGACATTACGACGCCGGCTTCAGTCTGTACCGCACGCCGCCCGAATACGGGCAACTGGTCGAGGCGCTGAAGCAGTACTTCAGTTTTCAGCCGTTGCCGGCCTCGGCCTGACTCAAAACCTTCCAAAGCATCGCGGGCAAGCCCGCTCCCACAAGGACAGCGCTGACCCNGGGAGCGGGCTTGCCCGCGATGGCGTCATTTCAGACAACCCATAACCAAAGGCTAGGCAACAGCAATCGCCCGCTCGTTATCCAGCGTCCTCTCTGCCAGCAGTAACCCCATCTCGCTCAACTGATAGATCGCCATCGCCAGATGCCGCGGCTTGTCGTCCAGGCTATCGGCCAGGTCGAGCAGCAGGATGCTGACCGAGGAAAAGGTCTCGTAGGTCTGGATGGCGATCGCCTCGGGGTTGATGTCCGGGTCGACCTTGAACATCTGCATGCCGCGATCGACGGAATTGCGTGACTTTTCAGCTTTGGGGTTGAGGTAGAAATCGAGGGCCCGGTGGGCGGCGTCGTGGAGTTTTTTTGAATCGACGGAAGCGTAGGGAGAGACCGGATCGGGTTGATCGGTCGGGTCCGTTGGATCGATGTCCAGCGGTGGATTTGGCGTTGGTTTTTTCATGTATGCGTACTCGTCATTGAGGCCACCATCTGGCTCGCGACTAAACGAGAAAGGGGTGGCGGCTGTAAGCAGGTTAGTCGACCGGGAGTACGTACCGGTGCGCCCTAGGGCGCCCTGCGAACAGCCACCATCGAGTGCGGGGATAGGGAATACCCGACTGGATGACGCTTATGCGCAACGTACTAAAGACCCCGGGCGACTAAACCCGGCCGCTGATTGGCAGCGACGGGAGTCAAGTTACGGGCCAACGCCAAAGCGCACAAGCCGGCGGATTCTGAGGGATTTGTAGGCAATGGCACAAGGCGTCGTAGCCCGCTGTTACGACTTGCAGGACGCTGCCGGACCGGGCTGTGGGAAGAGTTACCGTTTGTCGGGACTGTCAGAACTGTCAGGTGCATCGGTGGACAGGGCCGGCGTTGAATGGCGTGACAAACCTTCAAGCGGTCTCGCTCTCCAAAACTTTGCGGAGTCAATCATGGATATATCCGATGACGGCAAAAAAAAATCGTTCGACAACTCGTCTGGAGGGAAGTGCATCCTTGAAAATGTTGAAGAAAATATTGCCGCCGAGAATGTTGTGGACAGCTCTTTCCCTATCGATCCGGGAACATCGGAAAACGAATTTTCGATCACGGAGACGTTACATGCGTCGGATGATGGCTATTGGGCAGAACTCCAGGTTCGTTATTCATGGAATGGTCACGGTACTTCTTTTAACTGTACGGCAGTGCAATACAGGGCCAAAGATAATGGTCGGCGTGAAGGTAACGTGATCCTTATGTTCTACTCGTCGACAAGTGACTATTGGATCTCAGAGCTGACAGGTTCTGCCAAACAGGACGGTGAATGGCACTCTATCAGCGGGGGTGCAACTGTAGCGGGAAACTCGAAAGATGCCACGATTAGCTTTACGTATATCTACGACAGAAACAATACTTCGGATCCCAAGCTTAGGAAATCCATCTCCGTAACTTACCAGCCGCCCACGCCTGCATTCGCGCAGAATAAGCACTTTACCGCCTCAACTTTTGATGTGACAGGTACGGGAGGTTTAGCCTTCTCTGTTATGGTACTTGATGACGGAGCTGGAACGTTGGCAACGCGCTTACAGCCAATTGGCGAAACATGGTCAGTGCCGGTTACTGTTGCGGACCACGTTAACGCTCAGCGAATGCAGGCGTATCAGCAATTCAATGGTCGGAATTCGCCCCGTACCCCCTTTAAGTACATGTATCGAGCAAAGCTGACTTACCCAACAGCTGGGGCGATCGTGCCGATGAAGGACCTTGTTTACCAAGCCATCGGTGCGCCAGATTCGAAAATGTTCGCATTGAACTCCACGAATATTTATGAGAGCTGGTCTGATCAACACCCGGTTAATTCATCTGGTGTATGGCAAGGCGCATCGATCAGAGTTTTGCCCAGCGGAAATGCAGAAGTGAAAGTTCGTTTTTATGACAATCCAGATGTGTCTGCCGCCTATGATTACACCCGGTCGGTTGCTTTCAAAGTACTGGGTTACCCGCGAATTACTCTCCCCACAGCTGATTCGCTTCAGAACTCAAACTTTGACCTCAGTGGCGATAATGGATTGGCTCAAAGCAGGATCGTTGCTTATTACGATCTGACGGGCACTGCTGTCGGTGAAAACATTGTAAGAGCGGACGGTACCTGGACCATACCTGTGGCGGGCAGAGCGGGACTGGTTTCATTGGCGGTCGAACAATTTGCCGGAGGCAAGAGTTCCGGACGTGGAGCTTTACGAACATTCAAAATAAAACCCCCACAACCGAACAAACTGACGGAACAGGTCGATGACCAAGGCAACCTGACCCTGGGAGGTGGCGGATATATCGGCGCGAAGTTCGATCTTCACTTCGAGGGCCAAATGACGCCTTTCCACTCGTTTATCGTGACAACCTCTCCCTGGGCAGTGCACTTCTCCGATTGGGTACCGGGTACTGTGCTGGTCGGAGGTCGACAAAGTATGCCCGACAGTGCAGGGCAGCCGATCTATTCGGATTGGGCGCCGGCGAGCACCAGGGTCGTGATACCTGTTCCTCTCCCGACATTGAGTTGCAGAGTCGCTCCGGACGGCATTCCCACGTTCTTCGGTATGGGCAAGAAGTGGCCCGATCTTCCGGCCTCCTTAGTAGAGGTCCGGTTGAACAACGCATATACCGCAATCGTGCCGATCGTTGCAGTAGAAGCAGATTCGACTTGGTCCAGCACGGCAACTGCACGCTGGGCTCCTGGTACGTATCAGGTAACGGCCAGAATGCAGTTTTTAGCACTGCAATCAGGATGGGTTCAGCCGCCTGTTTCCGTGGTCATCCCCGCGCCCCTTGCCGAAATTAAAGAAGTGATTCTGAACGGCTTGTTTGCAACGGTCGTTGGCCAATGCTGGCCGGGAGCGGAGTTGACGATCAAGTTCGACGACAATTCCACCCCCCATCGGGTTACAGATACGGACAAGGACGGGCAATGGGACTTCCAGCGCCCCACGGCGTTTCGCCCCGGCAGGCACACGGTCACGGTCACGCAGACTTTCGGTGGGCAAACCTCCAACGAGGTGTCCATGGCCTTCGAGATAGTGGTGAGCGTACTGGTGATCACTCCGCCACCCGGAGGGGAAACGGATCATTTGCCGGTATTGCACGGCACTGGCGGGATCGACGGCTTCACGATCAGCGTTTACGATTTCTTGACCCACGACCTGTTGGGAGAGGCGCTTGCAACAGGAGATGCTTGGTCGGTGCCGATCAAGGAACTCGACTACCTGACCCACACTGTATTCGCCATACAGGTGCTGGACGACTTGCAATCGGTACCCAGCACTTCGGTCACTTTTAAAGTGGTGTTGTTTGCGCCAACGATCGACTTTCCCGAAACAGAAACATCAGTCCCTCGGACATTCGCGGTAGAAGGTTATGCCAGAGCGGGGAAAGGATTCGACCGGCCTGAGGTTGATGTGTACCTCAACGACGTTCCCCATCGTGTTTATCCGCATTTTGGGGATGGATATTTCAAACAATATTTCACACGGCCATTGGGGCCATGCGTACTTAAAGCCAAACAGTACTTCAAGGATCAGGTATCGCCATTTACCCAGGATGTAAAGATCACGATCGTTCCCGACAAACCACTCATTGAAACACCGGCCAGTGGTGAGGCTGTCGGACAGCATGCGCTGATCTGCGGGTTCGGATACGCGAAAGATGAAGTCGTGGTTGCCTTGCCTGATGGTATGGAGCTGGGGCGGACCGAGGTTCAGGCGGACGGGACGTGGTTTTGCCGGATCGAAATCCCAGAGGGCGGCACCGACCTTTCACTCGTCACCGAGCAGCGCAACGGTGAGTACCGCTCGGGTTGGTCTGAGCCCAGGTCCGTGCAGCGGCTTGCGGCCCCACCCACATTTGACGAACCGCCGGAGGGCAATTGGGAGCCAACAACGCCCGGATTCGCAGGCGTTGCTCTGCCGGAATCGCGGGTTGAAGTGGTCGCCTGGCACAACTCCGACGAGATATATGCCAAAGGGCTTGTGACCATTGGCGGACGTTGGGCCGGTGCCTCTGAGGGACATCTGCCTGCCGGCCCGCAATGGGCCCGTGCCGTGCAGGTCGTGGGTGGAAAACGCTCCATGCCCGCTGACAGCAAACGATTCGAAATAGCGCCATCTGACGAGCCGCCACAGCGTCATCCGAACCCCTAATGATCCGACCAATGGTCGCGTCTACTGTCAGTTATGACAGTAGACGCCGCCCGTGCGATGGCGCCAAATCCTTTGCAGGCACTATGCAAAATGCGCCGTTCCTTCACTGGAAACCGTTTCGGACCCAGGAGCATCAACATGAACCGCTCTCCCGCTCAGATCGCTCAGAAGATGTTCACGCAAGCGGTCGGTAAACCCAAACGCTCGTCCACGACGGCAATGACACGTTTTTTCAAGGAGGGGGGATCTGTCGTCGTGCTGGCGGAGAAAGGCGTCGACGGGTTGATGCACGACTATGGCCTGACCCGGCAACAGGCCGGCGAGTTCCAGCAGCGCCTCAATGTGCTGTCGACCGCGGTATTGCGGGAATTCATCGAGCACCAGTTGACCGCGAAAGACTCCAGGCCTGTCGCGCGCAAGGGGCTCAATAACGGTCCGACGTACGCCTTGTTGTTCAATCCGAACTTCGACGACTTGTGCCCGCCGGGTGCAATCGAAGCCATTCATTCGCCTGCGGCGTATCTGACAGCCCTGTTGCATTGGGCGTTGCATCGGCTGGGCGCGACCGATGGCACGGCTCTTCCGCTGGTTGACCGGCGTACGGACCTCGAAAAACTGTTGATCGATGTCAAGGCGGTTCATGGCGCAGTGTTGTCGGTGGACGTGATCAGCCGCATCATGGAGCGCTTCATCACCGCCACGCTGGGGTCCATTCCAAACCTTGACGAGGCGTTGAGCCAGAAGGCCTTTCCCCGTGAGCTGCCCTTTCACTGGCCCTGGGTCACGCTGGATCATGTACTGAAGGGGCATGGCGAATCGGTGGGTAGCGTGGTGCGTCTGTGCGATTTGCAGTATCCGTACTTTCTTCGTTCGGCACCGTGGAGCGACAAGTCGGATGACGCCCTCGTTCAAGCTACACGGTTGAGTCCATCACAGCGGACAATCCTGACCGAGGCGCCGCATTTTCCAGACGGAGCGGACGAGTTCTATCGGAAATACCTCGGTCTCAAGGATATTTCGGTGGGTAATCTGAGGCTCGTCGCCGTTTTCAATGAACGCATGAAACTGGATACGCCGGCGCTTGAGGCATTGCTTTCGATTCAAGGTTTTGCTCCCGTCCTGTCCGAAAATGCGCCGCCGATAAGCGCAGGCCCATACCCTGTAACAGGCCGGGATCATGGGACTGCGTTCATTAATGAGGCAAAGTACCCCCCCATCAGCGTCTTCAATACCGGCGTGGACCTGCTCAACCGTTTCGAGGATATGGAGCCCGACCGGGTTGACCGTGCCAATCGTATGGTACGACTGACTGACTGGTTGCGGTTGGCCAGTCACGAGACCGATCAACTGATCGTTGCGGCAATGCTCGCTGAAGTGCCCCAGCCGACCCCCTCTCGCTATTGGATCACAGCCAATACTCTGCGAGCTGTTGGCTTGTTCCAGGAATTGCGGGAGGACTTCGGATGCACCGCAGAAGACTTCGCCGCTTTTATCGGGCTGCTTTCCATTTTCGGGCGCGGTACGGAGCGTGCCCAATTCGATCGAATTTTCAACAGTGATGCCGCCAGCTCTCGTGCTTTGGTACTTGATGACCGATCCTTCCCGGTGATTCCCGTGACCGCTGCCGACCTGCTTACGGTCAAGCAATTGTGCGCGGGTCTGCGCACTGATCTGGAAACCTATTTTTACCTCGCCAACCTGATTGCCGCCGCTCATGGCCTGACTGAGCTCAAATGCAACTTGCCGATCGTGTCCAGTTTTTATCGCATGGTCAGGCTGCCCCGTTTGCTGGGGATGACTCCGATCGAGGCAATCCTGTTGTTGAACCTGACGGGAGGTCAGGTCTGGGTGAACACGCTGGCCGGCGTGCCGCAGATCAACAACCTGCAGTCAGCTGATACACCGGACGTATTGAGTGTGATCCATGCCTTGATGGATGGCGTGCAATGGGCTCAGAGCGTGCAGTTACCGGTGCATTGGGTGGTGCAACAAGCGACAGTCTGGCCACCGAACCGGCCCGATGAAAGACAGCTCACACTGTTCGATCAGTGGCGTCGGCAGGCCCCGGTGGCTCAGATGACGGAAGATGTACTGAAAATGGCCGGTATCGAGCCCTTGTCGAACAATCGCCAGTGGTTGCGGGCGTTGAGGGCGTTGGTTGACGAACGGGGACTGATTCGTGATTTTGTTGAATCAGCGGATCAGACCTACGAAGACCATGCCCGGGAAATGGCGGGGCGGGCCGTGGAGTTTGAGACGGGGAGCCTCAATACAGCTCTGGTGGAGCTGATTCTGGCGGTCGTGCTGCGTTGCCGCGCCAGTCAGAACAGTATGGTGCAGGAAGGGTTGGCTGCGTATAGCGGCCTGAGGCCGGATATGGTTCTGCAGGTGCTTGGCTGGTCCGGCGCCAATGTGCATTTCGTATTGGCTCAAGTGCTCGCGTTGCCGGAAACTTTCAAGGACAGCGGTACTGTGCTGCGGCGGGAAGACCCGCCGAGCGATCCTGTTCTGCAGGTGTTGGCCGAGTTCTCGAGGCGTAGCGCCGTGGTCGCGAGGCTGGAACTCAGCAGTGAATTTCTGAATCACTTCATCGCGACCGGGTATCGCGAATGGTTCGGTCTGAATTCGGTCGACGCATTCGACCATTCAACACTGTATTACCTGACAGTCTACAAACGTGCCCTGGGCATGAGTGATCGGCCGGAAACGAGACTGGTTGATTATCTGCGCCGCATTAACGCGTTGCCGGCCAACCTGAGCAACCACGGTCTTGAGCTGGTTCAGGAGCGTGCCGCGAAGTGGCTCGCCGAGCTGTTCAACTGGAGCGTGGATGAAGTGCGCATCTGCGCCGCCCATGTGAACCCGTCGAAAGGTCTGGTCGTGACCCTGCAACAGCTTGATGTGCTGACCCGTATTCGTTTGTTGGCCAAAAAGACCGGTCAGAGTGCCAGGACACTCCTCGAGCTCGGGAAGCTGCCACCGGACAGCAAATATGCCGACTATGAGCACGCCGCGGACCTTGTCAGAGCCAGCCTGACGACCACGACCGAACCGACTTATGCTGACGACGTCATGGCCGGGGAGCTGGACGTGATCGTGCGCTGGGCGACGGAGCCCGATCCCGTCAGGTTGATCGCCAACAAACCGGACGAATTTGCCGAATTTACCGTAACGGTAGAGAACCGCGAAGGCCTGGCGCGATTGAGCGTCAATGTTCATTGCGCCACCACGCTGGGCCGGTTTGAACCTTCAATGATCACCACCGGCGACGACGGCACGGCGAAGGTGAAGTTTTTCCCGGGCAGTCGGATGGGCAGCGTTACCCCCGTTTTCTGGCTGGATCTGGGTGAGGAAACGCCCGCACCGAGGATCGAGATCGGGCCGGATATGGCCACACTCCATTTGATAGCCCGAAACCCTTCCCCCATCCCCGACAGCACCGTGCTGATCGGAACGCCGGTGACCTGCCGCGCCATCGTCCTGGACGACTACGACAACCCCATCGCAGGCGCATCGGTGACCTGGACACTCGATCCGCTGCCTCAGGCTGAGATCAAGACTGTTACTGACCGGCAAGGAGGTACCGAGGTGACATTCACCAGTGCCGAGCCGCTTACCGTGAAGGTTACAGCGACGGCTGAAAACTCGACGGCCGTTAGGTTCCGCGATGTGACGTTTGTCGCAGCCCTTCCCGCGCGCCGACGAGTACCGACGCCCCGCAAACAACGCAAACAGTGACAGGAGACGGTGATGCTCAATAAAACTTCAGGTGAGCTGTCAGCCCTGCGTCGCAATGCGTTGATTGATTTCTGTCTTCACGCAAAGCATGAGAAGGCCAATCATCCCTTTCCGATGAATACCCAATCGGCGGATGACCTCTGGGAATGGCTGCGTTCCGACCCGCTGGACAGCGACGAGATTGAAACCTCGTGGGTGGCGGAGGCCGTGAGCTGTTTGCAGGCTTACATTCATGCGGTGTTCCAGAAACTCGAACCGGGGTACGACGGGCAGGAGTTCCATCCTGACCTTCTGGAAGAGTGGGGCCTCGCCCGCAGTTACGGGTCGTGGTCGGCAAGCACGCAGCTGGTGTTCATGCCTGAGGAATTCATCACGCCTTTTGCGCGCATCCGAAAAACCGGATTGTTCAGGGCTCTTGAGAGTTACGTGAATCAGACCTCGATCACTGACGATTCGGTGCTCAAGGGCGTGCAGCGTTACCTGCGCAGCTTTGAAGAAACCTGCGGTATGAACGTCTCGACCGGTTATCTGGACGGTGCCGATCCGTGGAAGGCGCGTTATTACCTGGTGGGCAGACAACGCATTGCGCCTTTTGGCTGGTTCTGGCGTGAAGCGAACATCGACCTCGCTGTCGATTCGCCATCGGTCAATCCGACGGCATGGGGTGAGTGGAAGTCTGCCGACATCCCCACCGATGACACCGTGCTGGACTGTCGGATGGTCTTTTGGGAGGGCCGGCCATGCATGGTCTGGGTCCAATGGCGTGAGGGTCTTTTCGATAAAACAGGTGAGATGCAGCGCCCCCACGAGCTGGAGGTCATGGTGGCGTTCATCGCGCTGGACGACAGCTGGTCGCCACCCATTCGCTTGCATCTGCTGCAGACTGACAAGGACGTGTCGAAGGGGTGCCGGTTGGTCGCGGTGATTCTCCGTGATGAGATCGATACCGAGTATCCCAAGGGCCGGCTGGCGGTGCATGTGACCAATGTCCAGCCCAAAGTTGGTACGTCGTCAGTGCAGTCTGTCGCGATCTATGAAACCCGTGACTCGCTGTTTCGCAAAGTGAAGGACGAAACGACGGTCATGGATTACCTGGCCAATCGCTTGTTTGTCGAGCGCCGTACGCTTCAGCAAAAAATGCGGCCGCAGTTGTTTCCGGCCGGTGACAGCCGGATCACCAACTCCGGCACGCTGGCGGAGTTCCTGGGGATCAAGGCTTATATCGTGCGTAACAGCCCTGCCGAACACTCGCTCTGGGTTCAGGGGTATTGTGCTCACGTCTCACATGGCGATGGCACAGGGATAGATTTCACGCTGGCCGTCAAGTTTTCCACTGGTAGCGACCCTCAGCCATTGACTGAAAAGTACCCGTCCTCCGGCGGATGGGCAACGAAATGGCTGGAAATCAAGCGGGCGGCGTTCAGCAGCATCACGATCACCGTGACGTTGACAGGTGCCGCAAACTACGGTGAGCGAACCCTCTTCCTGACGGTCCCCGCCACGCTCGGTGAGCATGGACCTCTGCCGTATATCGATGACACCGATACGAAGGGCGCCCAGTTTCTGGCCTTCAACCAACTGGCAACCGTTTTGCAATTGAAATACGTCCGGCTCAATACGTTGATCGGGCAAGAACTGGTGCAGCGTTCCAGTGTATCGATCTGGGCATTGCTTGACTGGGCGACGCAGTTTCCGAACGAACCGCCTCTGCCTGAAAACCAGATCGAGCCGAACGGTCCGTTCGATGGCGCCAATGGTCTGTTTTTCTGGGAGCTGTTTTTTCACTTGCCCCACCTGATTGCCGCCCGGCTGCGTGACGAGAACCGTTTTGAAGCGGCCCAGAGCTGGCTGCATTGCCTATTCAATCCTGAGAAGCCTGCGAAACCGGCGGAGGGTGATGTCCCGGCAAAACCACCATACTGGGGTTGCCGGCCCCTGGACGTGAAAAAAACCGACATCGCCCATGAAGCCTTCGCACCGGGGGATCCGGATGCCATTGCCTATTCATCGCCCTGGCATTACAAGATCGTGGTTTTCCTCGACTACGTGAGCAACTGCATCGCCTGGGGCGACTGGCTCTTTCGCCAGATGACGCGAGACAGCCTGACGGCCGCCAAGCTGCAGTATGTCCGGGCCAAGTCGCTGATGGGCGCCAGTCCGGATACACGTAGCGTCAATCGCTGGGAACCCAAAGAGCTCGGTGACCTCGTGAAGGAAATGTTGACCCGCCCGGCCCTCGCGGAGTTTGAAAAGACTTTGCGGTTGCGGGCGGAGGAGTTGCCGGTCAGGGCTGCACGCACTCGGTGTCCGAATGTAATCGGCACGTCTTCTTTCAAGCTCCCGGTCAGTTCGCGTTTGCTGAGACTCTATGATCAGCCTGGTCAGCGTATCGACAACATTCGCCATGGTCGGACAATCGACGGCAAGCTTGCCCCCATCCCTCTATTCACCGCCATGGATCCAAGGGAGTTGCTGAGCCGGCTGGCAGCCGGTAACGCGGGACCGGTGCGACCGATGGGCGGGCAGTTACGAGTGGCGGTCTGTCGCTGGAACGTACTGTTCGATGCAGCGTTGCAGATGGTGCAGCACCTGCAGGAGCTGGGGAACGAAGTGCAGCGTCTGCTTGAACATCAGGATCGTGTCCAGCAGGAGACGTTGCAGCAACGCCATTTGACTGAGCTTGGCGAATTCGCTCTTCGGGCACAGGAAGAATCCATAGCACGTGAGGTCGAGAGCCTTACGGCGCTGCAGCACAGCAGAACCATGGCCGAAGAGCGTGAGCTGCATTACGCCGATCTGTACGAAAAACACATTTCACCTGATGAGTCCCAAGTCATGGAATATGTCGAGGCTGCTTCTGGCCTCGCTTCTCTGGCCACCGGCTTTCAAATGGGGGCGGCGGTTATCCATGCGTTCCCCAAAATCTGGGGTACGGCCAATGGCGGTCAAGAGCCAGGTCACCTGTTAAGTGCGGTGGGGTTTGCCTTCCAGATTGGCGCGGACGTCCAGCGCGCCAAAGCTGATAAGACAGCCACCTCCGAAAGCTATCGTCGTCGCCGAGAGGAATGGCGGTTGCTGCGCAATCAGGCGATTACTGAAAAAGATGCGATCAGTGCCCAGATTGCTGGCCAGGAACGGGCCATCAATGCAGCAAGGATCAATCTGGAACACACCCTTGCCGCGAATGACCAGGCGTTCAAACTGTTCGAGTTCCTGCAGACCCGAGCGACCAATCAGGAGCTTTACCAGTGGCTGATGGGGCAAGTGCAGACCTTGCACTTTCAGGCGTATGACGCCGCTGTTGCACTGTGCCTGAGCGCTCAGGCAGCCTTGCGAGCGGAAACCTGTGAGTTCGACGCTTATCAACTGGACATCGATGTCTGGCGCGACCAGCGTCGCGGCTTGACGGCTGGCGCGACATTGCAGGCCAGTCTTTTGCGAATGCGGTCGGAATATCTGCAACGTAATGAGCGACGCCAGGAGATCGTCAAGACCGTTTCACTGCAACAGCTGTTCGATGATCCTGCGACCCGGCAGAAGGGTTTTGACAACTGGACGGAAGCGCTGGATCACTTGCTGGCGACGGGCACACTGGATTTCGAGCTTACCCAGCTGCTGTTCGACCGCGACTACCACGACCATTACTGTCGTCAGATTCTTCGCGTTGAAGTCACTTTGCCGGTGCTCACCGGGCCTTTCGAAAATGTGGTGGCGAACCTGATACAGGTCGGCAGCTATATCGCCACAAAACCGTCGAGCGAATCGCTGGAGTATCTGCACTCCGGAGAGGGCGTGGCGCCGGTCGATGTGCTGATCAACCTGAGCAGCGGGCAGCAGGTTTCCCTGTCCTCTGGGCTGGACGACATGGGCATTGTCTCTCTCAGAGCTGACGAAGGCATGACGCTGCCGTTCGAAAACACCGGTGCCGTATCGCGCTGGCAGATGGTATTTCCCTGGCACCTGAAGCAAGAGCCGATGCTGCTGTCGCTGACCGATATCGTGATCAAGGTGTTTTACACCGCCAAGGTCGGGGATCTGGCTTTTTCCAAAAAAGTGCAGGAGCTGGTTAACGAGGCTGAGCGCAAGGTCGCGGCCAAGGGGACGCAATCATGAGCGAGAGAAGCATCGATACGGATCACAACTTAGTGAAGAACGGCTATATGACCGAGGGCTACGCCGCCTGGGAGGATGTGCTCAATCCGGGCGATGTCGCTATCCGAACCGACAAGTGGGGAGACGAAATCGTATCGATCATGACACTCGCCAATCGCGCGGCGGTTCGGCAGAGGATAATCGTGCCGATCGGACAGCAGGCTGAGGTTCGTTATAGCCTGCGTGTTCTCTACGAGAACACCTATTTGTCATCCGCCGCACGAGTGGTGCTCAATAAAAAGGGCAGTGACGAAAAGCTGGAAATCCAATTGCCGGCGAAGGCAGAGTTGCGGGATGCCGACCCTTTGGCGGTTGATCTGACCGAAATTCAGAAGGATCTGCCGGAAGCGTTGGGTTTGCGAGCAGGTGATGAACTGGAGATCAATATGAGCAGCCCGGCGAGGGCTGCGGGTGACCCCAGCTCTGCGGAAATTCGTCTGACCGGAATAGAAATAAAACTGAATCTTCCGGCGCTGACGTTGGAGGCAGTCATCAATGATGGCAAGCGATTCGGCAAGGACAGTGTTCTGCCGGTCTGCCTGGGTGCTACCGGTAATCAACGTCACAGGGTTTCTTTTGTGGTTGAGCCGCAGAGCGTCTGGAAAAATCTGGAGGCCAGCCTGTGGCTGGACGATAACCCGCTGGAGGCCATTACCGCTGAGCCCGAGTTGGGGAAATCTCAGAGCATCAATCTGGACTGGCTGCTGGATTGTCCGGAGCTGACAGGCAAAGAACCTTATGAACTGAAAGCAAAGATCTACAGCAAATACTCGGCGCCAGCGTATTCACTGTTGGTTTCCTGGGGGCATCATCTCCTGGAATTGCTGGCGCTCAAACAGGCCGAGACGGATCCGGTCATCGAGTACAACCAGTCGGTGGAGCTGAAGGTTCAGGTCATATCCTTCTATACCCACGCACCGGTGGAGAGTGAGGTGATCTGGCGGGAAGACGGCAAGGGGGGGAAGGTTTTGCACCGGGGCCCTACCGATGCTCAAGGCCGGTCGACGTTTGTTTACACGCCAACCGAGGAGGGGGTACGCAGGATTGTCGCCTCGGTGGCCAGTCTTTTGTCCGACAATGGCGAAGCGACGCATACATTCGAGGTTCGAGCGTTTGCGAGTGATCCGTTCAAAACCTTACAGGCTCGGTTCAATGTCGGGCCCCCGGCCCTTTGGGGGGCGAAAACTCGCTATCCGGAGCGCGGTGAGCCATTCCCTGTCAATCTGGATATTCCTGCGGAACATCCTCTGAGCGCCGCCAGGTTTTTCCTGAACTGGGCAAATGGTGATTCACAAGAGGACGTCGGAGCAACCGCTCAACCGAACTTCGGGGCTCCTGCGCCTGTAGTTGACGGTACAGTCCTCTGGACAACGACCTTCGAGGACAAGCGCGACGGCCTGTTTGATTGGGTTCTCGGTTGTTCCAGGTTGCAGCATTTATCCCGTAGCAATGCCATGTCGCTGGCTTACAACAGAGTCGAGATCGGCAAGACCTGGGGGCCGAACAAGTTGCCGATGGTGGACGAAAGCGAAATCGTCACCTGCATGGTGAATGTGCAAAAGGGCGACAGACAGCCTGTCAGTAACGTAAAAGTCGAGTTTGAAACACCGAAGGGTACAGTCACATCCCTCACGGGCGTGGATGGCTGGGCAAGCGTGGATTACTTGCCCGCCAATGCCGGTGACCAGAATATCGTCGCGCGGGTACAGCGCCACGAAGACGCGCCAGTGGATGAACATTCATTCGCCGTCAAAGCTTTGCCCACCAGCGCATGGAAAGGGCAGGTCAACTTTTCTTTGGACGGGAAACCGATCGATCGACTGATTCAGGGTGTGGTCTGTCGGCGTGGCAGAGCTCACAAGCTGCGGATTGATCCCGTTGCGAACAGCAGCTTTATCGGCAAGTCGATTGCACTGCACTGGAATGCAAATACGCCCCCTTTACTGGGGTTTCAGCTGGACCCGCAAGTCGATGTTCCTCGGGTCATGACTATTTCCGGCCTTGAGTGGGACATCACCTCGGGCACCGATCTCAGCGGGTTCTCGACATTGGCGTTCAGCAGTTCCCATTTGCCGGAAAAGTGTGAGTTTCCCTTGCGGCTGCTGGCCGCCGATCTCGCCAGTGAGGTCCGGGCGATGCTTGATCATGTTTCAGTTGAACCGGGTAAAGACACGTTGTATCCCTGCCTTTGGGCTATCCACAAATTCGCACTTATGCCAAACGGGGTCAGTGCGTTGCACGGACTGACGGTGAAATCCGCCATTTCACCGATTCCACCTGGTCTGGTGATCGATCCCCCGCTGTCAACCGATCTTGTCATGACGGCGGGGGGCGCACGCAGGGAGCTGAATTTTTCCAATAGTTCGGACAATGCAGTGATGACATTGACCGAGACCGTCATGGTCGGTGATGAGCCGCTGACGGCGCAGACCCAATTGAGGTTGGGTCACAATAAGATCAAATCGGTTGCCGCTCTCGGGCCGGCCATTGATCCGATATTGAGCAAGGGACAGCGAGCGCGAGTGCAAGCGCAGTTCTACTCGGCATTTGCTGATCGGCCGGTTAAGTCTTCACTGATTGAATGGCGAGTGGGGAGTGCAGGCCCAGTCAACGTACCGACAGATTCAGATGGCTGGTCAGTGCATGAAGCACAGTCGCAGAGCGCGGGTATCAGTGCGGTAGGAGCGACTGTGCTCAATCTGTACGATCAAACAAAGGCCGAGCAGCATTTTGAACTCAAGACCTTGCCGTTCGATCCGTGGGCAAGTCTGCGGTTGGTCACCGATTCATCCGATCATCTTTGGGGGCAACGTGCTCTGTTCCCGAGGCGCGGTGAACTGTTCAGCTTTGACCTACAGGCCGATGACGACAATCCCTTGCGCAGTCAACGGCTGGCTGTCGGCCTGAGTCATCCTGGCCCGAGCGAGCTTGGACTGGAGTTCACTGAGGCATTGGGTGAGTTCCGAGACTGGACGAACGAGGGGCTGAATTGCTCGTTCAGTGCCGGCGATATCAAGGACGGCAGCGTGTCCGTCCGATTGGCCGCCAGCCGTTTGCTGGAACTGTCTCCTCCTCAACCCATGTCTTTGGGTCCCCAGGCTATTGCTGCGCGTATCAATGCGAGTGCCGGTGTGTTTCAGACTGTCAATTGGGGGAAATCTGTTGTTTGCGAAGTTAGGTTGACGAGTGCGTTGACCAGCAAGTCAATGGCAAACATGCGGGTCAAGTGGGAACGGCCGGAACATGAGGCGACGTTTACGACCACTGATTATCGGGGCATGACGTGGATCAGCTTCGTCCCCGGTTTTCCTGGTCCAGGTGCAGTGCGTACGTCGGTCGCGGGGGGCGCTGACTCGGCGTTTGTCGATTTCCATTACGAGATGAATGAACCTTGCCAGATTGAGGTCTTGTCAGCCGACGTGACGGAGGGAACTCCGGGGACGAAAGTTACAGCACTCATCGTTTTGGTGTCAGCCATCAGCGGCAGGAGTTTGAAAGGCGTCGAAGTGGAATGGGCGTTCCTCGACCTTTCCATCCCGCCGACGAAAACCGACGAAAATGGGGAAGCCAAGGTGTCGTTCAGATTACCAGGCTTCAACAAAGCGGTCCTTCGCGCAACCGTGAAAGGTGGTATTGCCGGTTGGAGTGTCAAACAAATCGAGTTCAAAGGGGTGCCAAATGTCTAATGTTTCCGTTACTTCTGAGACCTGGTTGCAGAATTTCAGACCCTACGTGAATGGCACAAAAGTAAGATGGCCCGACCTGTATTTGTCTCTGATGACGGGAGAGTGCATCGATCTGACGCTGGAGTTTGAATACAGCTATTTGATTGGCGATCCGGAGTCCCCTTTGAAGTTGTGTTGTGAGCCGGACGCGGAGTCGTTGGGGCT
Source organism: Pseudomonas sp. 22085 (assembly GCF_052045815.1). NCBI lineage: Bacteria > Pseudomonadati > Pseudomonadota > Gammaproteobacteria > Pseudomonadales > Pseudomonadaceae > Pseudomonas > Pseudomonas sp. 22085. The sequence continues at coordinate 116,278 of NZ_JBQEQA010000004.1, read as the reverse complement.
GGTGTGTGATCCGCCTTTTGGGCAACTGGTGGAAATGAAGGAAGGACTTATCGAACTGACTTGGCATATTTGTGCCCGCAAGACATCCGGTGCACCGTTTGAACTGCATTTTGAGATGCCTTTTTATGAGGGCATGCCGAGTTCTCCGCCAGTTCCGGGGAGAGTTGTTAATCTGATAACAGAGTTGGAGGTTAAATTCGACAATATGTCGACTGCTTTCGGGGGGCAAGCTTATGGCTGTCATGGTGCAAGGCATTTGCTGAAAGTAATGCCAGTCGGTGAAAGTCTGCTAAATGAGCGAGTTCGACTGCTGAGGACTGTGCCGGCCGGTGTGGAAATTTCACCCGCAGAGTCAATGCCTCAAACGCTGTCGGCGGCGGGAGCAAATTGGACAATTGATTGTTTACGAAGTACTGAAGATGGGGAGATTGAGGTTCGACTGGAGTTTATGGATTTGGGTTTTGAATCGAATTCGCTGTGCTTTAAGTTGGGCCATTACTTGGTAGAAGCTAAACATTGGGAAACGGATTATTGGGATTCGAAAACGTATTCCATTCGTGCGACTTCTGTTTTTTTAGGAACCCCGGCGGCTGGCGTTCAAGTGAGGCTCAATGGAGTGGATTATGAAAAAACCGACAAGTATGGTGAAGCGCACAAGACGGATGGAGAGGGTGGTTGGGTTTCTTTGTCCATAAAAAATTATTACGACGGAAGTTATGTGTGAACGAGTGTGACGAGGCAGGCGTATTGCTTTAAAAATCTCAGGAAGTTTGTTAAGGAAGAGGTGCTTAATGTCAAGTTATTCACTGTATTCATCCTGGGGGGCGAACCTTAGGCCGCATTTTGAAGGTGTGCGATACAGATGGCATGATCTGGTATTGAACCTGGTAGCGGGGAGTTGTTACAGGTTGACCTTGGAGTATGATGAAAGTCATATGGAGGATGATCCCGAATCATCCATTGCTTTGCATTGTGTACCGGGTACCGCTTTAAGTGGGATCGAGTTTTCCCCTCCAGAGATACAATTGGTGGAACTGGTGGGGGATCCAGACAATTTCAGCAGCGTAACATGGACAATTTCAACGGAGCATGCCCATCCTGGACCGTTCCATATTTACTTCTCAATGCCTCTTTACGTCGGGATGCCTGATTCGCCGATAATTTCAGGGAGTATCGAAAGCCTGACCATCGCCGCATTGACATGCGATGATCCGGTCACTTATACCGGATATGATGTGACCGCCCAGACCTTAGTGCTTGCTTTTCCAAGTAATCAAGCAGTAGCAGGAGTTTCACTCAAGTGTTCTTATGCGGGACAATCCTTGCCTGATGCTGTTACCGATGAAAATGGAGTCGCGTCATTCACATTCAAAGCAACGGATGTTGGAACGTACGATTTGGTGGTTACCTCGGCGGGCGGTTCCCCTGATTCAAAGTCTCTGCCAATTGTGGTCCAGGCATTGCAACCTGCAAGAGTTTACAGAGTGACTGCCTATCCACTCACTCTGCGCATTGGAGAGTTTTCCAGTATTACGGCGACTGTACGAAATGTGCTTACTCAACAGCCTTTGGAGGGGAGAAAGGTGCATTGGAGGGTAGACGATCAAGAGTTCGATATGAGCTATACGAATTCATTGGGGAAGGCGGAGACGAACTGGGTTGCTACAACATCCGGAACGGTAACGATTTGGGCTTATGTGTATAACCAGAGCAACACCGAGGTGGGCTCGGTTGATTTGAATGTTCTATAAGCAGACAGCGTAAGACCAAGAGAATTGCTCCTCGCTTACAGTAAACCTGCTTTTTTCCAGCCCAGATATCGAGACGCGAGTTTTGTACTCAAATGCTCTGGAGGCGTGTCGAGCACAGCTAATCCATGAGTGTTCAATCGCTGTTGAATGTTGGCTCTGGCGTTCAGGTAGTCCACGGTTGCACAGTAAGTGAGCGCTTCCTGCAAGGTATTTACCGCCGGCAGGTGCGAGGGTTCAACAGCTGCTTCCTGCAGACTGACCACCAGTACTTGATGGTGCTGGCCAAGATGTCTAATGGCATTGAGCAATTCACTATCGTCCTCACCTTGCACATTGGTCACCAACACCACCAGCGCCCGCCGCTTCTGCCTCGCCAGCAACTGATTCACCGCCGCCGGATAATCCGCCGAACGCCGCGTGCTATCCAGATCGTAAACACCGTTGAGCAACACCTTGAGCTGCCCCGCACCTTTGACCGGTGCAATAAACCGCGGCTGATCACTGGCAAAGGTCATGAATCCCACCGCATCCCCCTGTCGCAAGGCCACATAACTCAACAGCAGACACGCATTCAACGCCTGATCAAAATGCGACAGTTCCCCATCCTGACTGCGCATCTGCCGCCCGCAATCGAGCATGAAAACAATCTGTTGATCCCGCTCGTCTTCGTACTCCCGGGCAATCGGTGTGCGATGGCGGGCGGTGGCTTTCCAGTCGATCTGGCGCAGGCTGTCGCCTTCGCGAAATTCTCGTAGTTGGTGAAATTCCATTCCCTGGCCACGGCGTTGGCGCTGGCGCACGCCGAGCCGGCTCAGCCAGTTGTCGACCGCCAGCAGCTGGCCGTCGTAGAGGCGGGCGAAGTCGGGGTAGACGCGGGTCTGGTCGGTGATGTTCAGCAGGCGTTTGCCGAACCACAGGCCGAAGGGGCTCGGCAGGTTGAGCTCGCAGGTTTCGAAGCTGAAGTGGCCGCGCTTGAGCGGGCGCAGGCGGTAGCCGATCAGGCTGCGCTGGCCGGGTTGCAGCTCGGTGGCGAGCGGCAGGTTTTCAAAGTCCAGGCCATCGGGGATGTGATCGAAGATTTGAATCTCCAGTGGTTGCGGGAAGTCGTGTTCGACCTCCAGCCGCACTTCGCTCCAACGACCGAGGGCCAGGCTGCCGGGCATTTGTCGGTGTACCCGAGGCGATGGCAGGCGCCTGAGGCGCAGTGCGTCCAGCAGGCTCAGCGCAAACAGCGCCAGCAACAATCCCCAGTTGATCGACAGCAGGCTCGATGGCACCTCGACATCCAGCGCCTGCAACGCGCCCAGCACAATGCCGATGGCCAGCAGGATCGCCAGCCAGATCAACAGCAGGCGCGAGGGTTTCACAGGCGTGGCGCCGGGATCTGGTCGAGCAATTGCTGAAGGACTTGATCGACTTGCAGCCCTTCGATGTCCAGCTCCGGTGCAAGGCGTACACGATGGCGCAACACCGCCAGTGCGCAACCCTTGATGTCGTCGGGAATCACGAATTCACCGCCGCGCAACAGGGCCCTGGCGCGGGCGCAACGCACCAGTGCAATAGAGGCGCGCGGTCCGGCGCCGAGGCTCAGTCCCGGCCAGGTGCGGGTGCTGCGCGCCAGACGCACGGCGTAATCGAGCACCTGATCGTCCAGCGGCAGATCGCTGGCGATGCGTTGCAGGGCTTGCACGTCCTTGGCCTGCAACACGGTGCGCAGCGGTTGCACATCGAGCATGTCGGCGCGGGTCGAGCGGCTGACCTGACGCACCATGTCCAGCTCCTGGTCGGCGTCGGGGTAATCCATGCGCACCTTGAGCATGAAGCGATCAAGCTCGGCTTCCGGCAGGGGATAGGTGCCTTCCTGTTCGATCGGGTTCTGCGTGGCGAGCACCATGAACGGTTGAGCAATCGGCAGGGCCCGGCCTTCGAGAGTGACCTGACGTTCCTGCATCGCTTCGAGCAGGGCGGCTTGCGTCTTGGCCGGGGCGCGGTTGATCTCATCGGCCAGCAACAGGTGGGTGAACAGCGGACCTTTGCGCAGTTTGAATTGTTCGGTCTGCAGGTCGTAGACAGCGTGGCCGGTGACGTCGCTGGGCATCAGGTCCGGGGTGAACTGAATGCGCGCGAACTCGCCGCCGAAGCACTTCGCCAGGGCGCGTACCAACAAGGTTTTGCCGAGGCCGGGAACGCCTTCGAGCAGCACATGGCCGCCGGCGATCAGCGCGGTCAGCACATCGTCGATCACCGGGTTCTGGCCGATCAGCGCCTTCTGCAATTCGCCGCGCACCGCCTGGGCCAACTGGCTGGCGCGCTGGCGTTGCTGAGCCACGTGGCTGGGTGAGCCGGGTTCGATGTGTTCGGTCATAGCGTGTTCCTCAAGGCTTGCAGGTGGGCGACCTGACGGCAGAATTCGGCGCTGGACATGCGCCGCTTCGGTGCCGGGCTCAGGGCCTGGCTGATGGCACGGGTTGGTTGGCGGGTCAGGCGCGACAGCACCAGCCATTGTTCGGCGACATTCAGTTGGTCGAAACCGGGATGACGGTGACGGGCACGGCGCAGGACGTCCTGCTGCAACGCTTGCAGCAAGGTCTGCTGGCCGTTGTGACGCAGGACGAAATCGGCACTGGCGCGCAGGTGTTCCATCAACTGCCGACGACCGCTGGGGGCGGTCGCCTGCACCGGGCCGTGACGCACGCCGACATGCCACAGCCACAGGCCGATCAACGCCAGCAAGGCGACGATGGCCTGCGGGAAATAGCGCCAGAGCAAGGTCGGCAGACCGTCGTGTTCGGTGTTGTACAACAAGGTCACGGCGGTGTCGGCGCTGAGGTACCAGAGCAGCCAGGCATTGTCGTGCTGCGCAATCGCCGGGGTTTTCCACAGATCGGCATCGGTGACCACGGTGATCGTGCCGAGGCCGAAAGCCAGTTGCATCATGTGCGTGGCTTTCGCGCTGTTGGCCCAGGCCTGGGCGAGGTTTTTCGGGTCGTCGATGTGGAACGTGGTGTCGAATCCGGCGTAGGCGGGTGCGTCTTCGTCTTCCAGATAGAGTTTGGTCAGATTCGGGAACGGGTCTTCGGCAGCATCCGGCGGCGGATCCTTGAGATCCTTGCTGAAGGATTGACGCAGTTGCACGCGGTCGAGCAGCAGGTCGTTGCTCTGGCCGGTCTTTTCATCCCAGATCGATTCGGCGACGAACACCAGCCTTCCGCCGGCCCGGGCCCAGTTCAATACCTGGTCAACCTGACGCGGAGTCATTTTCGAGCGGTCGTTGAACATCAGCAACGTGTGCTGGCGCGGATCGATTTCAGGTAGCACGGCAAGGCTTTCGGCATGGCTGACGTCGATCCCGCGCTCGCGCAGAAACATCTCCGCCGCCAGATAAGGGTTGACTTGCGCAGCGGGAGACGGGCCGTGATCGACCTCGGCCTGGTAAGGCGTGGCCTTGAGGTACAGATAAATGCCCAGCACAGCGAGCAGGGCGACGATCAGCGCACCGCCCAGAAGCCAGAGCGCGCGCCGGTTCAACGGGCGGCTCCGTGGCCGAACAGGGAGCGCCAGCCATCACACAATTCCTGTTGCAGATGTGCCGCCGGTACGCGGTGCCCGTAGGCCATGTTTTGCCAATGGCCGGTGAGGTGACGGCTATAAGTGAGCAGATCCGGACGTTGCAACTGTTCGATCCGGGCCAGCACTTCGTTTTCGGTATCGGCGGGTTTCAGGGTCAGGTTGAAATCGTGCAATAGATGACTGAGCAGTGCCCGGTACAAAAGCCCCAATGCCGCACGCGGCTCGGTTTGCCAGAGCTGTTCCGCGTGGCTGGCGATGTCATCCGGCAGGCTTTCCTTTTGCAGATCCAGACCGAAGGCTTGTTGTGGCAAGGGCCTTTTGGTCTGTTCGGGCAAGCGCGGACGGCGGCCGACGAAGGTTTGCAGAAAGTCCCGATAACGCCAGATCAGCCAGCCAGCCCCGGCGATCGCCGCGCCCCACAGCACGACTTCGATCGCCTTGGCCAGGCCGTCGAGGTGTCGACCGTCCAGCCACTTGAGCAGGGTTTTCAACCATTGCGGTGCTTCACTTTCCCTGGCTTTTTCGGCGGCAGCGGGATCTTCGCCGAAGCGATAACGGGTGACGGTTTCCTTGTTCTTGAACGGCGGTTGTTCGAGCAAGGCCTTGATGCTGTCGCGTGATGCCTCGCTGGTCAGCGGCTGATTCAACAGACGCGGTGCATCAGGCGCAGTGACAGGTTCGGCAGCCCAGGCTGAGGGCAACCCCGGCAACAGCAGACACATCACCAGCAGCAAGCCGATTGCGCTGCTGTTCAAACGCTGGCGCAAGCGCCGGAACACCAGCTCGATGTCCCAGGCTTCGAGGACGGTGCGGCGGTTCAGATACAGGCTGAACCCACAGGCGACATACACCGGTTCCCAGATCACCAGGATCAGCGCATAGAACGCATTGGTCAGATGCTCCAGCCAGCGCCATTCGTAGTCGGCGGCGAAGATTAGGCTTTGCCAATCCCAATCGGTTTCTACCTGTTGCGGCAGCAGCAGGTAGAACAACACCATCAGGCCGATCCACAGCGCCGTTTCCAGATGCACGCCGATGATCGTCAGCCATTGCGCGGCGCCGGCATTGCGTTGCAGCAGCACCTGTAAACGCTGCTGGCGAGCGGTGCCGTCGAGGCCTTCGAGTTGCAGCACCGGCAGCAGGAAGCTGCGGCTCAGGCTGAAGCGACGCCAGGTCAGGCTGGCCAGGAGTTGCGGCTTGAGCAGGCGCGGCCATTGGCGCAAGGCCTGTTTCAAGGTGGGTGTTTCGCCGAACAGCGCCTTGGACAGGATGTACAGCGGCAAGCGTTCGTAGGCCGGTTTCAGCCACCAGAAGATGAACACGGCGAGTGACGGTGAATCCCACAACAACAGGCTGAGTATTGCGAACAGCGGCAGGGTGACGAGGGCCCAACTGGTCATCAGCAGGCGCCGGTGCTGCTGGCTCATGAGCACGCCCAGGTCCATGGCTTCCCAGGTGGTGCGCGGACGGATTGCCACGGTTGCGTCACTCAGGCGCATGGCGGGTCCTTCCGGCGAACAGCAGATAGAGCGCCACGCAGAGCCAGAGCCCGGCGCCGACCAGGTATTTGGTCTGCGGCGAAACCCCGGTGCGCGACGACCAGTAGGCTTCGATAAACGCGGCGATCAACAGGAACAGCATCACGCCACAGATCAGCAGGATGCTCCGGCGCGCCGCAATCTGCAGCGCCTCGATTCGTGTAAGGCGTCCCGGCGCAATCAACGCCCAGCCCAGTTTCAGCCCCCCCGCACCGGCCAGAACAATCGCACTGAGCTCAAATGCCCCGTGCCCGATCACGAATGACCAGAAGGTCTGGCCGAAGCCGATTTCACTCAGGTGCCCGGCCACCGCGCCGATGATCAGGCCGTTGTAGAACAGGAAAAACGCGCTGCCCACTCCCAGCAGCAAACCACTGGCGAAGGTCTGAAAGGCAATGCCGATGTTGTGCATGATGTAGTAGCCGAACATCACCCAGTCTTCGCTCGCCGCGCGTTCGGCCGAACGCCCGAGGTGGCCGGCGACCGGGTCGTACATGCTTTGCATCTCGCGGACCTGCTCGGCCGGGATCAGGCTGTAGATCAATTCGGGACTCAGATACACCAGCACCCCGAAACCGATCAGGCTGCCGAAGAACAGCAGAGCGGCGGCCAGCACGAAGCGCCATTCGGCGCGCACCAGTTGTGGAAAACCGGCCAGGATGAAACCCGGCACGTTCGCGCCGATCCGGCTGCGATGCCGGTAAAGCTGTTGATGACCGCGCAGCACTTGCTGTTGCAGGGAGTCGACCAGAAAACTGCTGTAGCCGCGTTCCTGCGCCAGGGCCAGATGCTGGCAGAGGCGCCGATAAGCCTTGGGAAATTCCGCCACCTGCGAGGTGCCCTTGCCGCGTTCCAGGCGTTCGAGAGCCAGCGTGAAACGCTCCCATTCGGCCTTGTGGCGGGATTCGAAAAGGCTTTGCTTCATGTCGGCCCCAACAGGCCGCGAGCGATGCCGTTGAGCTCACCGACGGCTTTCGGCGCGCTGATGTGCAGTGGTTGAGTGAGCAGTGCAGCGAGTTCATTGACCCGCGCCGTCGAAAGCTCGCCCTGGCGCTCGGCGAAAGCGAGCAGGGCACGTTGTTCAGTCTGGGTCAGCGGGATCGGCGAACGACGGGGTTCGGCATCGGGTAATTGCGGGCGCTTGAGCGGGCGTTCGCTGTAGATCACCAGCGTGCCGGCCGCGATGTCGCCGAGGCGTTTGAAGGTCGGGTGTTGCAGGCAACTGATCGCACCGAGGAAATAGCCGAACGGCATCAGGTCGACAAAGCGCAGCAGGTTGCGCAACAGGGAGGCCGGCCAGCCGACCGGCGTGCCATCGTCGTGCACCACCCGCAGGCCCATCAATTGTTTCCCCGGCGAGCGACCCTGACGCAGTACTTCGAACAGCACCATGTACCACCAGCTCACCACGAACAGCAACAGTGAGCCCAGGCCGATGCCGAGCTTGCCGAACAGCGCCAGCACCATGAGCAGCAGGCCCAGAAGCAGCCCGCGCAACCCCAGATCGATGGTGAACGCCACGGCGCGCACCATCAGGCCGGCGGGACGCAGCGGCAGGTCGATGCCTTCCGGCGTTTCGACCTGGTGCCGCGTGTCCAGTGGCGGGGCCAGCGGTGCTTTCCTTGGCGGTGCTGTGGTCTCGAGCATGGGCTACCTGATGTTGCCGGATCGGGATGCAAGTGCGTCCGATGCTAGCAGTCTCTCGGGGGGAAACGACATAACTATGTCATACACATCCTTCAACCAAAGGTGACTGAATGATGCGGCGCTGGCCGCGACGGCGCTTGAACGCCTAGACTTTGCCGATCTTCAGTTCAGGAACCGCCCGTGACTTCCATTTTCTGGTACGACTACGAAACCACCGGCATCAATCCCCGATGCGACCGCCCGTTACAGGTGGCCGGGATCCGCACCGACCACGAACTCAACGAAATCGACGCGCCGGTCAATCTCTACTGCCAGCCCAGCGAAGACATCCTGCCGCACCCGGCGGCGTGCGCAATCACCGGCATCACGCCGAGTCGTCTCGCCGAACAAGGCTTGAGCGAAGCCGACTTCATGACCCGGGTTCATTCTCAGCTCGCCGCCCCCGGCACCTGCGGCGCGGGATACAACACCTTGCGCTTCGACGACGAGATGACCCGCTACAGCCTGTACCGCAATTTTTTCGATCCCTATGCCCGTGAGTGGCAGGGCGGCAACAGTCGCTGGGATCTGATTGATGTAGTGCGCGCCGCCTACGCATTGCGCCCCGATGGTCTGGTCTGGCCGACGGATGATGAAGGCCGGGTGACGCTCAAGCTCGAACGCCTGACCGCTGCCAATGGCATTGATCACGGCAACGCGCACGAAGCCTTGTCGGACGTGCGCGCCACCATTGCTCTGGCCCGGTTGATCCGCGAGAAGCAGCCGAAGCTGTATGACTGGCTGTTCCAGCTGCGCAGCAAACAGAAGGTGATGGACCAGATTCGTCTGTTGCAGCCGATGGTGCACATTTCCGGTCGCTTCTCGGCTGCGCGCAGTTATGTCGGCGTGGTGCTGCCGCTGGCCTGGCATCCGCGCAACAAGAACGCGCTGATCGTGTGTGATCTGCACCTGGACCCGCAGGGGCTGCTCGACCTGGATGCCGAAACATTGCGTCAGCGCCTGTATACCCGGCGTGACGAACTGACCGAAGGCGAGTTGCCGGTGCCGCTCAAGCTAATTCACATCAACAAGTGCCCGGTGGTGGCGCCGTTGTCGGTGTTGCGTGCTGACGATCAGCAGCGCCTGGGTCTGGACATGGCGTTGTATCAGGCGCGCGCCTTGCGACTAAGTGACGCACAACAAGTTTGGAAAGATAAAGTCTCGGCGATTTATGCCAGCGAAGATTTCACCTCGAGTGAAGATCCCGAACAACAGTTGTACGACGGATTTATCGGTGATCGTGATAGTCGTTTATGTGAGCAAGTGAGGGCGACCGATCCTGGCCAATTGGCGCGAGAGCAATGGCCGTTCGATGACGAACGTTTGCCTGAATTGTTGTTTCGATATCGAGCACGTAACTTTCCCGATACGTTGAATTTCGAAGAGCAAGAGCGCTGGAGAATCTTTTGCCGGCAGCGCTTGTCCGAGCCGGAGTGGGGCGCGCCTAATACCTTGAAATCTTTTGCCCAGGCCATGGAGCAATGGCTGCTTAGTGCTACGCCGATGCAGGCCGAGGTGTTGGTTGAATGGCAGAACTATGTCCAGGCATTGCGCAAACGTTTGGATCTTTGAAATCGAACATGTCCGGCGCTTGAATGCCGGGCATAAAAAAACGCCAGCATTCGCTGGCGTTTTTTTGTGTCACAGAAGCGCTCTGCGACAAGGGTTGCGGCTTAGCCCAGCAGGGTAGCCCAGCCTTCAACCACGTCACCGCCCCACTTGGCTTTCCACTCTTTCAGAGTTTTGTGGTTGCCACCTTTGGTTTCGATGACTTCGCCGTTGTGCGGGTTTTTGTATTGTTTAACTTTGCGAGCACGCTTGGTGCCGGTAGTTTTGGCTGCGCCGCCACGTGGTGCCTTGGTTTTGGACTCTGGATCCAGCAGCGCGATGATGTCGCGCAGGGATTTGGAATATTCGCCCATCAGTGTGCGCAGTTTGCCTTCGAATTCCAGCTCGGCTTGCAGTTTGTCGTCTTGCGACAGGTTCTTCAAACGGGCTTGCAGCTCTTTGATAGCTTCTTCGGTGGCACGATATTCGTTGATCAAGGACATGATTACTACCTTATGTGGGAGTGCGCGATGGCAGGGGACAGTGCTGCAATAATAGTCAGGCTGTTTCATCAAGTAAACATTTAACCGGGGTTTTTATTTGAATTAGTTACGTTGAAAAGCCCTGAATTGAATGTTCAGTTAAATATTGTGATGGAGTCTTCACAGATATTCACACAGGGCTGTTCAAGCATGGCTATTGCAGCGCCATCATTCTGGCGTTCGCGAGCGTCAAAAAAGCTGCGACGGGGTGCCGTAAGCCTCCGAGGGTCATCATTACTGCAGTTTTCCCGCGCAGTCGCTAGAATGGCGGCCTTTGCGAAGTTCTGGAGTTTCCCCCTCATGCGCACTTTTCGGTTGGTGATTTCTTGCCCGGACCGCGTTGGCATCGTTGCCAAAGTCAGTAACTTTCTGGCGGCCCACAATGGCTGGATCACCGAAGCGAGCCACCACTCGGATAATCAGGTTGGCTGGTTCTTCATGCGTCACGAAATCCGTGCCGATTCCCTGCCTTTCGGTATCGAGGTGTTGCGCGAGAAGTTTGCACCGATCGCCGAAGAGTTCTCGATGGACTGGCGCATCACCGACACCGAGCAGAAAAAACGCGTGGTGCTGATGGCCAGCCGCGAATCCCACTGCCTGGCCGACCTGCTGCATCGCTGGCACAGCGATGAACTCGATTGCGAGATCTCCTGCGTGATTTCCAACCACGACGACCTGCGCAGCATGGTCGAGTGGCACGGCATTCCTTATTACCACGTGCCAGTCAATCCGCAGGACAAGCAACCGGCCTTTGATGAGGTATCGCGCCTGGTCAAGCAGCACGACGCCGAAGTCGTGGTGCTGGCGCGCTACATGCAGATCCTGCCACCGGACATGTGCCGCGAATACGCGCACAAGGTCATCAACATTCACCACAGCTTCCTGCCGTCGTTCGTCGGTGCCAAACCGTACCACCAGGCCTCGATGCGTGGCGTGAAGCTGATCGGTGCGACCTGCCACTACGTGACCGAAGAGCTGGATGCCGGCCCGATCATCGAGCAGGACGTGGTACGTGTCAGCCACAGCGACAGCATCGAAGACATGGTGCGTTTCGGCCGTGACGTCGAGAAGATGGTGCTGGCCCGTGGCCTGCGTTATCACCTGGAAGACCGCGTGCTGGTGCACGGCAACAAGACCGTGGTGTTCTGATTCAGGATCGTTCCCACGCTCTGCGTGGGAACGCCTCTTCAGACGCTCCGCGTCTGCTTTGGGACGCAGGGCGTCCCGGGCTGCGTTCCCACGCAGAGCGTGGGAACGATCCACGGACCTTGAGGACATACCGATGAGCGATCCACTGGACAAAGCCACGTCCAAAGCCCCCGCCACCCTCGGCGAAGGCTGCCTGAGCCGCTATGACCCGGATGACCTGAGTCCGGAGGACGGCACGGAGTTTCCCGGTGCTGCCGAACTGTGGGAACAACTCAAGGACGAAGAGGATGACCTCAAGAAGCCTGTCTGACGCTCAACAGCTTTTTCAGCAATGGCCGGCCCAGCATCAGTAGAAACACCGGGCCACCGACCAGCAGATAGAAGTAATACGTCACCACCCGCCAGATCAGGATCGCCGCCGCCGCGGTCGATTTGCCGACCATCGGCGCCAGCAGCGCCGCCGAGGTCAATTCCGCTGCACCGGCCCCGCCCGGCAGCAGGCTGAATTGCCCCGCCCCCAGCGAAAGCATCTGGATCAGAAACGTCCAGGCCCACTGCACATCCGCCCCCAGCCCGCGCAACGCCAGATACAGCACGCTGTATCGCAATGACCAATGCACGCAGGTCAGGACGAACACTTTGATCAATGTCTGCCACGGCAACTTCAGCGCATCGGTGAACGCGGCCAGAAAGTGCAGCAACTGCCGCGCCCAGCGCCGTCGGGTGCGGGGTTCGACGTTCATCCCGGCCAACAGGCGTCCGCCCAGGCGGATCAAACGACGGTGATAGCGCGCGACCAATATGCAGCTGAGCAAGCCCCCGGACAGTGAGACGGCGCTGACACTCAGCAGCCATTCCATACGGTCGCTGAGATGCTGGAACAGCGCGTAGATCAGGATCCCGCTGAGGGCGCAGAGGAAGAACAGCAGATCACTCAACTGATCCATCGCAAACACGGCACTGCCCCGGGCCGGGCGCACGCCGCTGCGGGCCAGCAGCGCCATGATCGTCAACGGCCCTCCACTGCCGCCGGGCGTGGCGCACCAGGCGAATTCGGCCGCCATCACCACCCCAAGGCTTTTGACCGGTGTGACCCGGTCACGCTGATCGCCGAGCAACAGCCGCAGGCGCAGGGTGTTGATGCCCCAGCACAGCAGCACCATGGCGAACATGATCAACAGCCAATTCAGCGGGAAAGCCTGCAGGCGCTCCCAGGTCTCGCTGCCGCCAAGCAGGACAGGAACCGCCACGGCCACCAGCAGGCCGATCAGCAGCAGAATGCCGCGACTCAAGCGGCACGCTCGGCTTGCGTGCGCTGGCGTGTCAGCCAGTCGATTTTGGTCATTGGGATGCGCCCGTCCGCCAGCAGTCGTTCAAGGGTGCGCCACCAGTAATCCCGGGAAAAACGGTGGCGCATGTCCACCGGGTGCAAGCCTAGACGAATCACCGGCGCCTGACGCCAGCGCTGCTCGCGCTGTTCGCTGACGATCCTCGATATCCCGCGACGCCAGGCGCTGCGAGCACTCCAGACCAGTCCCGGGGCCTCGACTGCGGCGAAATCCGGCAGGTGATAAAGATGTTGCGGATCACTGGTGTAGCGCAGCGGCAATTCGCGCAGTGCCTGGCGGGTGCCGGCGCTCATCAACCAGGCCGGTGCCACGAAACCATGCAGTGGCCAGCCATGGCGTCGGAACAGATCGATGCCGAGGCGCAGGCGGGCGAGGGCGGCTTCACGGGACAGTTGATAAAACTCGCCTTCATGGGTGTAGATCCGGCGCATGAACCAGTCGTGCGCCGTGCGCGGGCCGGGCTCGGTGTCTTCATGAAAGTGGCCGTGCAGGGCCAGTTCATCGCCGCGTGCGACGCGCTCGTCGAGCATTCGACAAAACGCCGGGTGGGCCTCGAGGGCATCGTGTCGATGGAAATTCGGGACCACCAGCCACGTCATCGGGACGTTGCCCAACCGGTCAACGGCTTCGACAAATTCTCGATAATCGGCCCACGTGGAGGGTGCCACGTCATGCAGCACCAGCATTAACGTCGGGCGCTCGTGAGATTCAGCCATTGGCCACCCGCGGAACCGAATCGCCGAGTACGGCGTGGTAGTGGCCCAGCAGGCTGTCGACCACCGTGTCCCAGGCGTAATTGCGCTCGACATGTTGGCGTGCCTGTTGACCAAGTACGCCAGCCCCGCGACTGAACAGCTCACGCACGGCATTGGCCATGGCTTGCGCATTGTTCGGCGCGCAGAGCAGGCCACAGGATTCGCTGACGATTTCCTCGAACGCCCCGGCCGCCACCGCCACCACCGGAATGCCGCAGGCCATGGCCTCCAGGATCACCAGGCCGAAGGTTTCCTGATCGCCGGCATGAATCAGTGCGTCGGCACTGGCCATCAGCCGCGCGACCTGTGCGGCCGGGCAGAACCGGTCGATCACGCTGACGTTGTCCGGGACGGACGCCGGCATCGACGAACCGACCAGCAGCAAGTGATAACGCGGGCCCAGGCGCTTCATGCAGTCGAGCAGCACCGGCAGGTTTTTCTCCTTGGAGCCCCGGCCGGCGAAGATCAACAGGCGCGAGTCCTCGGCGATCCCCAGTTCGCTGCGCAGCGCGGCGTCGTGGGCATCGGGGTGGAAGGTCTGAAGGTCAACGCCCAACGGTTGCACGAAGACATTGCGCACGCCCAGCCCGCCGAGCTTGTCGGCCATGACCTGGCTGGGCGCCAGCACCCGGTCGAAATTGCCGTACAGCTTGCGCACATACGCATCGACATTCGGCGTGACCCAGTGGCCCATGCGGTTGCCCACCAACAATGGCAGGTCCGAGTGATAGAAACCGATCACCGGCACATCCAGTTGTCGCCGTGCATCGAGCGCGGCCCAGGCGGTGAGGTAAGGGTCGCCGACTTCGATCAGATCGGGTTGCAGATCCTGCAGTACGTTTCGCCAAGGGGCCAGTCGCAAGGGGAACCGATAGCCTTTGCCGAAAGGCAGGGCAGGGGCGGGAACCGTGTAGACGCCATCATCTTCACCGAAATGCGCGCCGGGTATCAGCAGGCTGTGGCGGATCCCGGGCTTCACACCCAGGCGACGGTGCTTGGCATCCAGATAGGTGCGCACGCCGCCGCTGGCCGGGGCGTAGAACATGGTGATGTCAGCGATATGCACGGTGAACGTCCCTCCGCGTTGATCTCCCTTGGTTGACCTTTATCAAGAATAGATGTTCGGTCGGGGTTTCGCGGTGGGGTGCAAGGCCGGTTTCGGAGGGATGTTGGTCGTCTTCGTCGGACAGTTGTGAACGACGAAGACGACCGGGAGAACGGCTTTAAATGCGGAAGCTGCCCACCAGTTGCTTCAAGCGCGAAGCCTGCTGCTCCAGATCCGAGCAAGCCCGCAACGTCGCCTGCAAGTTCTCGACGCCTTCCTGGTTCAGCGTGTTGATCTCGGTGATATCCACGTTGATCGACTCGACCACGGCAGTCTGTTCCTCGGTCGCGGTGGCCACCGACTGGTTCATCCCGTCGATTTCACCGATGCGCTGGGTCACGCTGTTCAGACGTTCGCCGGCGAGGTTGGCGATCTCTACGCTGTCCTGGCTGTGGCGCTGGCTGTCGCTCATGGTGCTGACGGACTCGCGGGCGCCGACTTGCAGCTCCTCGATCATGGTCTGCACCTGTTGCGCCGATTCCTGGGTGCGGTGGGCGAGGTTGCGCACCTCGTCCGCCACCACCGCAAATCCGCGCCCGGCTTCACCGGCCCGCGCTGCTTCAATGGCCGCGTTGAGCGCCAGCAGGTTGGTTTGCTGGGAAATGCTGGTGATCACTTCCAGGATCTGGCCGATGTTCACGGTCTTGCTGTTCAGCGATTCGATATTGCTGCTGGATGCGCTGAGCATGCTCGACAGTTGGTTCATCGCCTTGATGCTGCGCTCCACCACTTGCTGACCGTCTTCGGCCAGGCCACGGGCGTCGCTGGCCTGGGTCGAGGCTTGTGCGGCGTTGCGGGCGATTTCCTGGGCGGCGGCGCCGAGTTGGTTGATGGCGGCGGCCACGCTGTTGGTGCGCGAGGCTTGCTGGTCGGAGTTGTACATCGACGAGTTGGACGCCGCGACCACGCGCAGGGCGACTTCGTTGACCTGGCCGGTGGCCGACGACACTTCGCGGATCGAGCCGTGGATACGTTCGACGAAACGGTTGAACGCCGTGCCGAGCACGCCGAACTCGTCCTGGTTCTGGATGGTCAGGCGTTTGGTCAGGTCGCCTTCGCCATCCGCAATGTCTTCCATGGCGCGGGTCATCACGTGCAGCGGCTGGATCAGAATGCGGATCAGCATGCCAAGCAGGGCGATGATGATCGCCACGGCAATCGCGGTCGCGATCACGGCCGAAGTGCGGAATTCGCTGAGCATCGAGAAGGCTTTGTCCTTGTCCACCGACAAGCCGATATACCAGTTCACCGACGGCAGGTCCTTGATCGGGGTGAAGTTGACGATGCGGGTCTTGCCGTCGACGGTGATTTCACTGAAATCGCTGCTGATGCGCGGGGTGTCCTGCGGATAGGCTTCCTTCAGGGACTTCATCACCAGCGCTTTGTCCGGATGCACCAGGATCTTGCCGTCGGCGCTGACCAGGAACGCGTAGCCCATGCCGGAGAAATCCCGGGCGCTGAGGGTGTTGATCAGGGTTTGCAGGCTCAGGTCGCCGCCCACCACGCCGACGCTCTGGCCGGCCTTCTTCGCGGCGGTGGCGATGGAAATGATGGTCTGGCCGGTGGCCGCGTCGATGTACGGTTCGGTCAGGGTCGAGGTGCTGCTGCTTTCGGCACCTTTATACCAAGGGCGAACACGCGGATCGAAACCATCTGGCATCTTCGCGTCCGGGCGGATGGTGAAGTGCCCGGTGGCATCGCCGAGGTAGGACGCCATGAAGGTCGAGGTCAGGGCTTTCTGTTCCAGCAGGCTGGCGACGGCGGCGGGCTCGGGATTGATGGCGATATTCTGGGCAGCGTTCTCGATCAGCAGGATGCGCCCGCTGAGCCAGGTCTGGATATTGTCGGCTGTGACCTCGCCCATCTCGTTGAGGTAATTGTCCAGGTCCTCGCGAATCGCATTGCGCTGCAACCAGTCGTTGTACAGCGTGAACGAGGCAAAGGCGGCAATGACGATGAGGGCGGCGGCAAGCAAAATTTTGTGGCTGAAACGCAGATTTTTGTTCATGGCTTGGGGTTCCGCTAAGGTCTTATTATTCAGGGCGTGCTTCTATAGATGCTCGCTAGGTGGGCTTGATGAGTACAAGCAGGTATTTCCGCTTCTCCTTAGGGAAATCTCCGATGCGGATGTCAGTCGCATCTGTCACCTTTAGCTATCGGCCATGATCGACAAAGATTAACCATTGGGTGACCAAATGCCTGACTCCTCGCAACTCGTAATCGGCGCCGACCTCGCCGGGCAACCGATCGCTCAGGCCATGCGCCTGGCCAACCGTCACGGACTGGTGGCCGGGGCCACCGGTACCGGCAAGACGGTCACCTTGCAGCGCCTGGCCGAGGAATTCAGCGACGCCGGGGTCGCGGTGTTCGCCGCCGACGTCAAGGGCGACCTGTGCGGTCTCGGTGCTGCCGGCAACCCTCAGGGCAAGATCGCCGAGCGCATCACCGGCATGCCGTGGCTCAATCACAAGCCTCAGGCGTATCCCGTGACCTTGTGGGACATCCACGGTCAGTCCGGTCATCCGCTGCGCACTACGTTGAGTGAAATGGGCCCGCTGCTGATCGGCGCCTTGCTGGAACTGACCGACAGCCAGCAGTCGGCGCTGTACGCAGCGTTCAAGGTGGCGGATCGCGAAGGCCTGTTGTTGCTGGATCTCAAAGATCTGAAGGCACTGCTCAATCATCTCAAGGACAATCCGCAGCTGCTGGGCGAAGACGCGGCGCTGTTCACCACCGGCTCCAGCCAGGCGCTGTTGCGGCGTCTGGCGACGCTGGAGCAGCAGGGCGCCGAGGCGTTGTTCGGCGAGCCGGCGTTGCAACTGGAAGATATTCTGCAACCGACCGCTGACGGTCGCGGGCGCATCCATTTGCTGGATGCCAGTCGTCTGGTGCATGAGGCGCCGAAGGTCTACGCGACTTTCCTGCTGTGGCTGCTGGCCGAGCTGTTCGAGCAATTGCCTGAGCGTGGCGATGCCGACAAACCGTTGCTGGCGCTGTTTTTCGATGAGGCGCATTTGTTGTTCGGTGACACGCCCAAGGCATTGCAGGAGCGGCTTGAGCAAGTGGTGCGGCTGATTCGCTCGAAAGGTGTGGGCGTGTATTTCGTCACCCAGTCGCCGGGCGATCTGCCGGACGATGTGCTGGCGCAACTGGGGCTGCGGATCCAGCACGGCCTGCGCGCATTTACTGCCAAGGAGCAGAAATCCCTGCGGGCGGTGGCGGATGGCTTCCGGCCGAATCCGGCGTTCGACACATTGTCGGTGCTCACCGAACTCGGGATTGGCGAGGCCCTGGTCGGCACCTTGCAAGAAAAGGGCACGCCGGAAATGGCGCAGCGGGTGCTGGTGGCGCCGCCGCAATCGCGGATCGGGCCGTTGACCGAGACTGAGCGCACAATGCTGATCGCCGGTTCGCCGTTCAAGGGCCGTTATGACAAACCGATTGATCGCGAGTCGGCCTATGAAATCCTGATGGGCCGCAAGGGGCTGGCGCCGGAGGCTGAAGCGGCGCCGGGCAAACCGGCGGCTGAAGAGCCGAGTCTGGCGGACAAGGCCGGAGAATTTCTCGGCACGGCGGCGGGGCAGGCGCTCAAGTCGGCGATGCGCCAGGCAGCGAACTCGCTGGGTAAACAATTGGTGCGCGGCCTGATGGGGTCATTGCTCGGCGGCAGCAAACGCCGCTGATCAACAAGGCTCAGGACTTGGGTTTGGCGTGGGCGGCCAGTCGTTCCAGTGCCGCCCGCAGATTCGGATCGCTGATCCCGTCGGCGGTGGCCTGGATGGTCGCCGCCGCATCCGTCGACAGGTCGATCGTCGGCCCGTTCGCCTCGCGCTGGAGGGTCGGTGGCCGCACGGCGAACTTGATCCGCGTCAGATTGGCGAACTCGTCGAACATCTGCAGTTGCCGTTGCAGGCGTTTCTGCTGATAGCGCAGACGCGTGGCCCAATGACCGTCGGTGACGATCAGCAAAAGCTCGCCTTCGCGCCACTTGGCCACATGGCAGTGTTCACGGGCGGCGGGTTGCAGCTGGCTTTCGAGCAGACGTTGCAGATGAGCCAGGCGCTGGGCGTGACCGAGGATGGCTTTCAACGGCCTGGCTTCGCGTAGCAGAACGGCGGGCGCTCTGGCTGTGAGAGGGCGAAATGCCATGATCTAGAACCTGAAGTTGCAGAGGCGCCATGGTAGCAGATAGCACCCATTTCACTCGCCCATTGCTTTTGTCCCTGCTTTGCCCATTAAATCAACAACTAACTTCTTCGCTGTACGGCTTGAAGTTGAGCAAAACGCCCCTATTTTAAGTGAGCCCCGTCAAAGCGCAGTGCCAGCATCGTGGAATATCCCCACTTTCCTCACCACCGTTTCCGGGTAGAATGCTCGTTCGCATGCGGCCATGAGGGCTGCACGGGCGACTCACGGGGCCGCCCTCCATCCCTTTAGTGTGGAAGATCCTGCCGATATGTTTGCGCCTTTGTTAAAGAAACTTTTTGGAAGCAAGAACGAGCGTGAAGTCAAACGCATGCTCAAGACGGTGCAGCTCGTCAATGCCTTCGAAGAGAAGATGGTCGCCCTCTCGGACGATCAACTGCGCGCCAAGACCGCAGAGTTCAAAGACCGCATTGCCAAGGGGGAGACCCTTGATCAGCTGTTGCCGGAAGCCTTTGCGGTTGCCCGCGAAGCCGGCAAGCGGGTCATGGGCATGCGCCACTTCGACGTCCAGCTGATTGGCGGCATGACCTTGCACGAAGGCAAGATTGCCGAAATGCGCACCGGTGAAGGCAAGACCCTGGTGGGTACCCTGGGCGTTTACCTCAACGCGCTGTCCGGCAAGGGCGTGCACGTTGTGACCGTGAACGATTACCTGGCCCGCCGCGACGCCAACTGGATGCGTCCGCTGTATGAATTCCTCGGCCTGAGCGTCGGCATCGTGACGCCTTTCCAGCCGCCGGAAGAGAAACGCGCCGCCTACGCCGCCGACATCACCTACGGCACCAACAACGAATTCGGTTTCGACTACCTGCGCGACAACATGGCGTTCAGCATGGAAGAGAAATTCCAGCGCGAACTCAATTTTGCCGTGATCGACGAAGTCGACTCCATCCTCATTGACGAAGCGCGTACTCCGCTGATCATTTCCGGTCAGGCCGAGGACAGTTCCAGGCTGTACATCGAGATCAACAAGCTGATCCCGAAACTCAAGCTGCACGTCGAAGAAGTCGAAGGCGAAGTCACCCAGGAAGGCCACTACACCGTTGACGAGAAGACCCGTCAGGTCGAACTCAACGAAGCCGGTCACCAGTTCATCGAAGACCAACTGACCAGCATCGGCCTGCTGGCCGAAGGCGAGAGCCTGTACTCGGCGCACAACCTGAGCCTGCTGACACACGTCTACGCCGGTCTGCGTGCGCACAAGCTGTTCCATCGCAACGTTGAATACATCGTGCAGGACGGTCAGGTCGTACTGGTCGACGAACACACCGGTCGTACCATGCCCGGCCGTCGTCTGTCCGAAGGCCTGCACCAGGCCATCGAGGCCAAGGAAAACCTGAACATCCAGGCCGAGAGCCAGACGCTGGCATCGACCACGTTCCAGAACTACTTCCGTCTGTACGACAAGTTGTCCGGCATGACCGGTACCGCGGACACCGAAGCGTTCGAATTCCATCAGATCTATGGCCTGCAAGTCGTCGTGATCCCGACCAACAAGCCGTTGGCCCGTAAGGACTACAACGACCTGGTGTTCCTGACCGCCGAAGAGAAATACGCGGCGATCGTCAATGACATCAAGGAAAGCATGGCCGCCGGCCGGCCGGTGCTGGTGGGTACTGCGACCATCGAAACCTCCGAGCACATGTCCGCATTGCTCGAGAAGGAAGGCATCGAACACAAGGTTCTGAACGCCAAGTTCCACGAAAAAGAAGCTGAAATCATTGCGCAGGCCGGTCGTCCGGGCGCCCTGACCATCGCCACCAACATGGCCGGTCGTGGTACCGACATCCTGTTGGGCGGCAACTGGGAAGTTGAAGTCGCATCGCTGGAAAACCCGACCCCTGAGCAGATCGCCCAGATCAAGGCCGACTGGCAGAAGCGTCACCAGCAAGTGCTGGAGTCCGGCGGCTTGCAGGTGATCGCGTCCGAGCGTCACGAATCCCGTCGTATCGACAACCAGCTGCGTGGTCGTGCCGGCCGTCAGGGTGACGCCGGTTCCAGCCGCTTCTACCTGTCGCTGGAAGACAGCCTGATGCGCATCTTCGCCTCCGACCGGGTGAAGAACTTCATGAAGGCCCTGGGCATGCAGCCTGGCGAAGCGATCGAGCACCGCATGGTGACCAACGCCATCGAGAAGGCACAGCGCAAGGTTGAAGGCCGCAACTTCGACATTCGCAAGCAACTGCTCGAGTTCGACGACGTCAACAACGAACAGCGTAAAGTGATCTATCACATGCGTAACACGTTGCTCGCCGCGGACAACATCGGCGAAACCATCGCTGATTTCCGTCAGGACGTCCTGAACGCCACCGTCAGCGCGCACATTCCGCCGCAATCGCTGCCAGAGCAGTGGGACGTGGCCGGTCTGGAAGCGTCGATCGCCAGCGACTTCGGCGTGAAACTGCCGATCCAGCAATGGCTCGACGAAGACGATCACTTGTACGAAGAAACCCTGCGCGAGAAGCTGATGAACGAGCTGATCGCCGCGTACAACGAAAAAGAAGACCAGGCTGGCGCCGAAGCCCTGCGCTCGTTCGAGAAGCAGATCGTGCTGCGCGTTCTGGACGACCTGTGGAAAGACCACCTGTCGACCATGGATCATCTGCGTCACGGCATCCACTTGCGTGGTTATGCGCAGAAGAACCCGAAGCAGGAATACAAGCGCGAGTCCTTCACGCTGTTCTCCGAACTGCTGGATTCGATCAAGCGCGACTCGATCCGTGTGCTGTCGCACGTTCAGGTTCGCCGCGAAGATCCGGCCGAAGAAGAGCAACGCCTGCGTCAGGAAGCCGAAGCGCTGGCCGCGCGCATGCAGTTTGAACACGCTGAAGCGCCAGGTCTGGATCAACCGGAAGCACTGGTCGGTGAAGAGGTCGACGTGGCCCTCGCCACCGCCCCGGTGCGCAACGAGCAGAAGCTGGGCCGCAACGAACTGTGCTACTGCGGTTCGGGCAAGAAATTCAAGCATTGCCACGGGCAGATCCAGTAAAACCCGTTTCAATCGCTGAAATACCCGCGCCGCGACCGGCACCAGCCGTCGCGGCGTTTTGCCATTTACACCACCGTCACTACGCTTGGCGGTGCTGACATCATTGAGTAAGGAGCGCATTCATGGCTGTTGGTCTTGGTCCTTTGCCAACGTTGCACCCGGTTGCCGGTTTTGAACTCGGTATCGCTTCGGCCGGCATCAAGCGCCCGGGGCGCAAGGATGTCGTCGTGATGCGCTGTGCCGAAGGTTCCACCGTGGCCGGCGTGTTCACGTTGAACGCTTTCTGTGCAGCGCCGGTGATCCTGGCCAAGAAACGCGTGCAGAACGCTGTGCGCTACCTGTTGACCAACACCGGCAACGCCAACGCTGGCACCGGCGAACCGGGCCTGGCTGCCGCCGAGCGCACCACCGCCAAACTGGCTGAACTGACCGGCGTTGATGCCAGCCAGATCCTGCCGTACTCCACCGGCGTGATCGGCGAGCCGCTGCCGGTCGAGAAGATCGAAGGCGCTCTGCAGGCTGCGCTGGACGATCTGTCGGAAAATAACTGGGAAGCCGCCGCCACCGGCATCATGACCACCGACACGCTGCCAAAAGGCGCCAGCCGCCAGTTCCAGCATGACGGCGTGACCATCACCGTCACCGGCATCAGCAAGGGTGCAGGCATGATTCGTCCGAACATGGCGACCATGCTCGGCTACATCGCCACCGACGCCAAAGTCTCTCGTGACGTGCTGCACAACCTGATGCTGGACGGCGCCAACAAGTCGTTCAACCGCATCACCATCGACGGCGACACCTCGACCAACGACTGCTGCATGCTGATCGCCACCGGCAAGGCCGCACTGCCGGAAATCACCCGCGCCGAAGGTGAGCTGTTCGCCAAGCTGAAACAGGCCGTGTTCGAAGTTTGCATGGACGTGGCCCAGGCCATCGTGCGTGACGGCGAAGGCGCGACCAAGTTCGTGACCGTTGAAGTCAACGGCGGCGGCAATCACCAGGAATGCCTGGACGTCGGCTACACCGTGGCCCACTCGCCGCTGATCAAGACCGCGCTGTTCGCCTCCGACCCGAACTGGGGCCGCATCCTCGCCGCTGTCGGCCGTGCCGGCGTGCCGGACCTGGATGTGAGCAAGATCGACGTGTTCCTCGGCGACGTGTGCATCGCCAGCCGTGGCGCCCGCGCCGCGACCTACACCGAAGCCCAGGGCTCGGCAGTGATGCAGCAGGAAGAAATCACCATCCGTATCGAACTGGGTCGCGGCGATTGCAGCGAAACCATCTGGACCACCGACCTGTCCCACGAGTACGTGAAGATCAACGCCGAATACCGCACCTGATCCCTGCCGAAGAAGGAGGTCTGCGGACCTCCTTTTCTTCTGTCCCATGAAAGGACCCGAACATGAGCCTTCACCTGATCATCGGCGACAAACTGCTTTCCTCCTGGTCCCTGCGCGCGGCACTGGCGCTTGAACTGACCGGTGCGCCCTACACCGAAGAACTGGTCAAGCTCGGCAAGCCTGACACCCGCGAGCGACTGCTCAAGCATTCGCCCACCGGCAAGGTGCCGCTGCTGAAAACCGCCCGTGGCACCGTCGCCGATTCTATGGCGATTGCCGAATACCTGGCCGAACAGTTTCCTTCCGAACAACTCTGGCCGACCGATATCGCCGCCCGTGCCCAGGCCCGATCCGCCTGCGCACAGATGCACAGCGGCTTCTTCGCCATGCGCAATCACATGCCGTTCAACCTGAGCCACGATGCGCCACTTAACCCTGTGCCGCCGGAGGTGAAGGTCGATATCGAGCGCATGCTCGCGCTGTGGGCCGAATGCCGTGCTGTCGCGACCGAGCCTGGGCCTTACCTGTTTGGTCGGGTGTCGCTGGCCGATGCGTTCTTCGCACCGATTGCCGTGCGCCTGCGCACCTATCAGGTGAAGTTGCCGGCCGATGATGAAGCCTATGTTGAAACCGTCTACCAATGGCCTGCCTTCAAGGCCTGGCAAAAGGCAGGACTGGAGGAGTTGCAGTCGTGAAACGCGTACACGTCGCTGCTGCCGTCATTCGTGACGACAGCGGCAAAATTCTGATCGCCCGGCGTGCCGATACCCAGCATCAAGGCGGCCTCTGGGAATTTCCCGGTGGCAAGGTCGAAGCTGATGAGTCGGTGCAAACCGCGCTGGCTCGGGAGCTGCACGAAGAGTTGGGCATTGTCGTCGGCGCCGCGCGGCCGCTGATCAAGGTTCGCCATGATTACCCGGACAAGCAGGTGTTGCTGGATGTCTGGGAAGTTTCGAGCTTCACCGGGGAACCCCATGGCGCCGAAGGCCAGCCATTAGCCTGGGTCTCGGCCAGGGAGCTGACGGATTACGAATTCCCGGCGGCCAACCAGCCGATTGTCGCGGCAGCGCGTCTGCCTGCTGAATACCTGATCACCCCGGAAGATCTGGAAACCCCGGCCTTGCTGCGCGGTATCCAGAAGGCAATCGCCGGTGGCATCAAACTGATCCAGTTGCGTGCGCCGAATGGCTATGACCCGAAGTACCGCGATCTGGCGGTAGATGCGGTCGGCCTGTGTGCCGGCAAGGCGCAGTTGATGATCAAGGGCCCGTTCGAGTGGTTGGGCGATTTCCCGTCCGCTGGCTGGCACATCACCTCGGCACAACTGCGCAAGTACGCGGCGGCGGGGCGCCCGCTGCCGGCGGAGCGCTGGTTGGCAGCGTCCTGCCACAACGCTGAAGAACTGGCACTGGCCGAGCAGATGGGTGTGGATTTCGTCACCCTGTCGCCGGTGCAGCCGACCCTGACTCACCCGGATGCACAGCCGTTGGGTTGGGAGCAGGCTTCGACGCTGATCGAAGGCTTCAGCAAGCCGGTGTTTCTGTTGGGTGGCGTCGGCCCGGCGGAGCGCGAAAAAGCGTGGGATGCCGGGGCTCAGGGTGTGGCGGGGATTCGGGCGTTCTGGCCACAGGCCTGAGTTTGCGGTGAGGCCAGTGGCCTCATCGCTGGCAAGCCAGCTCCCACAGGTTTAAGGCTTCATAGAATACTTGTGAACGATCAAGAACCTTGTGGGAGCTGGCTTGCCAGCGATGACTGACTTACAGGCGCTACACCTCTGAAGGTTTCGCCGCCGGTTGCCACAGAATCTCGGCAATACCCTGACGCCGGGCGATCAGCCTGGCCGCCACAAACAACAGATCCGACAAGCGATTGATATACGCCAGGCCAACCCCGGCCAACGGTTCGATCGCATTCAAATGCTGACAACGCCGCTCGGCACTGCGCGCCAGGCTGCGGCAGACGTGGGCCTGGGCAACCAGCATCGAACCGCCCGGCAGAATGAAATTCTCCAGCGGCCCCAGTTCCTCGTTCCAGACATCGATAGCGGCTTCCAGCCGTTCGATTTCTGCTGCGTTCAATGCCTGATATTCCGGCATCGCCAGCTCGCCACCGAGATCGAACAATCGGTGCTGGCAGGGCGCCAACACATCGATCAGCTCATTCAGCCCGGGGCAGGTTTCGCGCTCGGCGATCAATCCGGCCAGCAGTACACCGACCTGACTGTTCAGCGTATCGACCTCGCCAATGGCTTCGATGCGCGGGTGATCCTTGGGCACCCGGCGGCCGTCGCCGAGTCCGGTTTCGCCCTTGTCGCCGGTGCGGGTGTAGATCTTCGACAGGCGAAAGCCCATGGTTTACCTCGGTAGTTGATTGGTTTCGGCGGCGATGGGCGCCGGTTGCGCCAGTGGCAGGCGCAGGGTGAAGCAGGTGCCTTGCCCCGGCGCCGACTGCACTTCCATCTGGCCTTTGTGGTTGTTGGTGATGATGAAGTACGACACCGACAGCCCGAGGCCCGTGCCCTGGCCGATTTCCTTGGTGGTGAAGAACGGCTCGAAGGTGCGCTTGCGCACGTTCTCGCTCATGCCGATGCCGTTGTCCTCGACCTGAATCTCGGCCCACGGCGGATTGAGCCGGGTGCGCAAGGTGATTCGCCCTGGCTCGCTGTCATCTTCGCGCTGGTGGATCGCCTGCGCGGCGTTTTTCAGCAGGTTCAGCAGCACCTGTTCCAGTTCGTTGGCAGTGCCGGGCACCGGGCCCAGCGCCGGGTCGAACTGGCGAATGATCGCCTGACCCTTGAAGTCGAACCCGATGGCCAGGTCGAAGTCGTTGCCGGCGATTTCCACGGCTTGATCGATCAGCGCCGGCAGGTCGCACGGCGCCATCTGGCGGTTGCTGCGACGGCTGAAACTGAGCATGTGGGTGACGATTTTCGCCGCCCGCGCGCCGGCCTGCTGGATGCCGTCGAGTAATTGCGGGACTTCCCGGCCCTGCAGGTAACGGTTCACGGTATCGAGTTCGATGCCCAGTTGCTCGGCCTGTTCAAGGTTCTTCGGCAGGTCTGGCGACAGGCGTCGGCGAATGTTCTGCACGTTGTGCAGGATCGCCCCCAGCGGGTTATTGATCTCGTGGGCCATGCCGGCGGCGAGGCCACCGACCGACAGCATTTTCTCCGACTGCACCATCATTTCTTCCAGCGACAGGCGCTGGGTGATGTCGTCGATCCGGATCACCACGCCGCGCCCGGCGCCGCCCATCAGCGGGTAGAAGGTGAGGGCGTAGTGTTTGGGCTCGTCGTCCTTGAACCAGGTCACGCGCTCGATTTTCGCTACCGTGTGTTGTTCGACGGTCTGCTTGAGTTGCGGCAGGAATGGCTTGAGCGGTTCGAAGGCGAGGAAGATCGGCTGGTTCAGCGCTTCGTCCAGCCGGGTACCGGAAAGGGCACTGGCCTCCTGGTTCCATTGCGTGACGTAGAGCTGTTCGTCGAGGGCGATCAGCGCCGAGGGCATGGAGTCGATGATGCTGTTGAGGTAGTTCTGGAACCCGGTGAGTTTCTTCTCGATCTTGCTGCGCACCTGGACTTCCAGTTCCAGCTTGCGGTTGGTGTGGCGGGTTTCTTCGGCCAGCCCCTGGGCCTGGTCGTAGGCCGCCTGGGAGTCGTCGCGGGCACGCTTGAGTTGCTGCTCCCTCGCCTCGATGCGCGAAAGCATGGTGTTGAACGCCTCGGCCAGACTGCCGATTTCGTCACGATTACCCCGGGAGGCGCGCAGGGCGTAATTTTCCTCGCGGGTCACCTGGCGGGACAGCTCTTCAAGCTGATGGATCGGCCGGGTAATCAGGCGTTTGATCTGCCGGGCAATGACCAGCCACAGCAGCACACTGAAAATCAGAATCCCCAGACTGGCGGTGAGCGTGCCGGTGTAGAACGCCACCGGCAGCTCGCTGCTGGCGACCAGTAACAGGTGGCCCGGTGCGGTGCCTGGACGGGGTAGGGTGATCAGTTGGTTGCTGCGAAACTCGGTCAGTTGCCAGGCATCGATGTGCCGATAGCGTTCCGGCAGGTTGAGTTTGTCACCGCGTTGCAATTGCGCCAGACGTTCGCCCTTGCCGTCATATAGAGCGGCGGCGCGCAACGGCGAATAGCTGTCGAGCTCTTTGAGCAGGCGTTCGGCGCTTTGCGGCGACTGCAAGGCCTCGGCCACCAGACTCGGGTTCGACACCAGCCGGCCGATGGTCTGCAAGGCCTGGGGCGCCATGCTTTCCTGGGAGATGTAATAGGCGGCGCTGATAAAGGTCAGGTTGGCGACCAGCAACACGGTGGTCAACAGCACCAGCAGGGCGGCCAGCAGTTTCTGGCCGACCGGCAGGTTTTCAAGACGCTGGCGCAATGGCATCAGGTTTATCGCAGCAAAGGAACAAGTGGCCAGCGTAGCCGCTGCTCAGTCGACGGGCAATCCGAGACTGTGCAGATGAGCGGTCAGGCGCTCCTGCAATTGCTTGAGATGCGGCAGGTTCAACTGGTGACGCTGGGCAACCTTGCAGGCATGGCCGAGCAGATAGCTGATCTCGGTACGGCGTTTACTGGCCACATCCTGATACATCGACGAGAAATTCGCCGCCGTGGCCTGGATCACCCGCTCGACTTCCTGTTGCAGGTTGTCCGCTGCGGCCGGTTGACCGCAGCGTTCGAGCAGTTCGGTCAGTTCGCCGCACAGGGTGGCGACTTCGCAGTGATGTTGCTGCAAGCCGCCGTTGCGGCAGTCGTGCAGCACCGTCAGCGGATTGATTGCACAGTTGAGTGCCAGTTTGCGCCACAGACGGGTGAGGATATCGGCGCTCCATTCATGGGGGATTTTCGCCGCCTCGAGATCGTCCAACCAGATCGGTGCTACCGGATGACCGGCGTCCCCCAGCCAGGTGTAGCCATGGCCGGCGAACACCACGCGCCAGTCGCCGTCGCGAAACGCGCCTTCGGTGCTGGAGGCGCTGATGCAGCGGGCCTGCGGCACTCGCGCGGCGACCGCTTCCTGGCTGCCGAGGCCGTTCTGTAAAAGAATCAGTTCGGCGTCCGGTGCCAGGCGATGGGCAAGTCCGGCCACAGCCGCTTCGGCGTCGTAGGCCTTACAGGCCACGAGCAGGCGGCGGATCGGTTCGGGGCTGTCCGGGGTTTCGCCGGGGATGGCGTAACT
This sequence comes from Pseudomonas sp. 22085, assembly GCF_052045815.1. Classification (NCBI taxonomy): domain Bacteria; kingdom Pseudomonadati; phylum Pseudomonadota; class Gammaproteobacteria; order Pseudomonadales; family Pseudomonadaceae; genus Pseudomonas; species Pseudomonas sp. 22085. The sequence goes on along the minus strand of NZ_JBQEQA010000004.1, from coordinate 87,564 downwards.
GCTGGCCACGCCTTGTTCGACGAGGGTCAGACCGCCCGCCATTGCATAGTCGTGCAAGCGGTCAATGTCGCGCAGGATCAACCGAACCGGCAGGCCGGCCCGGGCCAGGCGCGTGGCCCAGAGCGTGCCGAGACTTCCGGCGCCGAGGACATGCCAGGGGGTGGACATCAGTTTTTCACTCGGTAAGGTACAGGCATGCAAGGCTCGCCGTGTCGGTGGGAAAAGACCCGTTATAATGAGCCCGATTTTAACCGCAAGCCAAGCGCGCCGCGTCCCGCACGAGCGCGCCTTTTTATTGGAGAACTTACATGCCGTCGTTCGACGTGGTATCCGAACTGGACAAACACGAACTCACCAACGCGGTCGAGAACGCCGTGAAGGAACTCGATCGTCGTTATGACCTGAAAGGCAAGGGCAGCTTCGAATACAAGGAAAAGGACCTGACCGTCCACCTGACCGCTGAAGCCGATTTCCAGCTGGAAGCGATGATCGAGATCCTCAAGCTGGCCCTGGTCAAGCGCAAGATCGACGTGCAGTGCCTGGAAGTCAAAGACTCCTTCGCCTCGGGCAAGCTGATGAAGCAGGACGCTGTCCTCAAGGAAGGCATCGACAAAGAACTGGCGAAGAAAATCGTTGGCCACATCAAGGAAGCCAAGCTCAAGGTGCAGGCCGCCATTCAGGGCGAGCAGGTGCGTGTGACCGGCAAGAAGCGTGACGACTTGCAGGAAGCCATCGCAGCCCTGCGCGCCAAGGAATTCGGCATGCCACTGCAGTTCAACAACTTCCGCGACTAAGCTTTTCGGTCGGGAACCTCTCGGCGTTTAAGGCGTCCGAGGCCCAAGCAACGGCAGAAACGATTGAGCCCTTTACGGCCCGGTCTTTCTGCCGCTGGTTTTTTACAGCCCGGGAAGCCGGCAATCAGGAGATAAAAGATGGATTTGAATGCTGAGGTGGACAACCTGGTCAAGGCGTCCCAGGCGTGGATTCCGATGATCATGGAATACGGCAGTCGTGTGCTGCTGGCGGTGATCACCCTGGCCATCGGCTGGTGGCTGATCAACAAGGTCACGCAAAAGCTCGGCGGCCTGCTGGCCCTGCGCAATGCCGACCTGGCGCTGCAAGGTTTCATCAGCAGCCTGGCCAACATCATTCTCAAGGTGCTGCTGATTGTCAGCGTGGCGTCGATGATCGGTGTTGAAACCACCTCGTTCGTGGCGGCGATCGGTGCGGCGGGCCTGGCCATCGGTCTGGCATTGCAGGGCAGCCTGGCGAACTTCGCCGGCGGCGTGCTGATTCTGCTGTTCCGTCCGTTCCGCATCGGTGACTGGATCGAAGCCCAGGGTGTGGCGGGTACCGTCGACAGCATCCAGATCTTCCATACCGTACTGCGTACCGGCGACAACAAGACCATCATTGTCCCGAACGGCAACCTGTCGAATGGCATCATCACCAATACCAACCGTCAGCCGACCCGCAAGGTTGTGTTTGACGTAGGTGTGGATTACGAAGCCGATCTGCAAAAGGCCCGTCAGGTGCTACTGGATCTGGCCAAGGATGATCGCGTTTTGCAGGATCCGGCGCCTCAGGCCGTTATTTCGACACTGGGTGACAGTTCGATCACTGTTTCTCTGCGCGTGTGGGTTAAAACTGCGGATTACTGGGATGTCATGTTCATGTTTAACGAACAGTCCCGTGATCGTTTAAAAACTGCCGGAATTGATATCCCGTTTCCGCAGCGAGTGATTCGTGTGGTTCAGGAATCGGCAGTGTAATGATAGGTTGCTAATTGATTGCCTGACTTGTTGGTCAGGCGTTTATTACAAGTGACAGATAACAAAAAGGCCCATCCGAAGATGGGCCTTTTTTTATGCTACCAAACTAACCACTGACGATTACAAGATGTTCAGTGGGTACTCGGTGATCAGACGGAACTCGTTGATATCACCTTCAGCCTGGTCGGTGTTACCACGGTGCCATGCCTGACGAATACGGAAGGACAGATCTTTGGCCGGGCCGGACTGAACTACGTACTTGGCTTCAAGGTTGGTTTCGTGATGTTTGCCATCTTCACCGTAACCGTACGAGCGGTAAGGGCTGTCAGCATCCATTTTAGTACCGTCGATATCCCAGCCTTTTACATAACGGGCCATGAAGCTCAGGCCAGGTACGCCGTACTCGGCCATTTTCAGGTCATAACGAATCTGTGCAGATTTCTCGTTAGGACCGTTGAAGTCGGAGTACTGGATGGAGTTGGCGAGGAAGATCGAGTCGCCACCGCGGTTGTTGTCACCTACGCCGACGTAGTCGAACGGGGTGTCGCCGTCGACTTTCTGGAAGGCCAGAGTCACGGTGTGTGCTTTCAGGAACGACAGTGCGGTTGCCAGGGAGAACGTGGTGTTGCTGATGTCACCGGCTTTGGCGCTACCGGTGTCGTTGGTGCGGTAGATGTTGAAGTCGGTGTTCAGCGAAGTGTCACCACTGATCGGGGTGGTGAGGTTCACGTTAGCGTAGTACTGGTTCCAGATGTCCTTGAACTTCGAACCGTAGAGCGACACGCTCAGGTTGTCGGTGATGCCGTATTTACCACCGGCGAAGTCCATGGTTTTGCCAGTGACAGGGTTATCGGTGGTGCTGGAGTACTGCGAATGCAGCTCACCGTCGCTGTTCATCTCGTCCTGGCTGGAGGCCGAGTAGAAGTGACCTGCTTCCAGATCCAGGTTCTGGATTTCGCTGCTTTGCAGTTGGAAACCGGTAGCGGTCTGAGGAATCAGACGGGAGCCGCCGACAGCAAATACTGGAGAGGTACTTGGCTGGAACTCACCGAACTTCAGCTCGGTTTTGGAGATGCGAGCTTTGATCGCTGCGCCTGCTTTGCCCATGCTGTCCTTGACGTGGCCCTGGGAGTCGACGCTCGTGTTGCCCGAACTGGCAGTACCGTCACCGCCATCCAGTTTGATGCCCAGGTAACCGAATGCATCAACACCAACCCCGACAGTACCTTGGGTGTAGCCGGAGCTGAAGTTGCCCAGGAAACCCTGTGTCCAGTCGATTTGATCGTTGGAACCGCCTTTGCGGTCGCGGTTGAAGTAGTAGTTCTTCAACGTCTCGGTGAGTTGTGCGTCTTCAACAAAACCTTTGGCTTCAGCCTGGTCACTTACAAACGGGGCGGCCGTAGCCACTTGAGTACTGGCTGCTGCAGCAACTGCCAGTGCGATCATGCTCCACTTCATCACGCGCATCGTGATTTGCTCCTTTGGTTTTAGAAGAGTACTGCCGTCCCACCTGTTTTATTATCTGGGCGGCTCTTTCTTTTTGTGTCGGCGCAAACTTATATCACGCCGACCATGTTGGCGATACTTGCGAATCCAACCTTTCAGCTTCTTTACGAGCGTGTCGCAAACGGCTTGGTAGATGTCGCAAATTTACAGTCCAAATGCAATGGGACTGACAACTTCAGCGCTGTTTTACAGAGCTTGAGCATCGGTAAAAAAGAGTCCCTTGGCAAAACGCTTGAATCTCCATCGGGCAACCCTGCCACTGTTTTTATGGGGCTCAAGGCATCCACTTCTTGTGGTGCGCTTATAGTCCATATGGGTATGAATGCAACAAGCGTGCACAAACCGCTGAATTGTTCCGGTTTTTTTCAAGGTGCTCGTCCGGTGCTGTAAAAACCTCATAAAACCGGGGGCTCCGAGGGGCTTTCGAACAGGCTTGACGCCATCCTTCGCATGGTGTTGCTCCCTGAAAGTCGCAGCGCGACAACCAAAAACGTTACCGGTTCACCCCGTCAGTGAGTATTCGGCGGATGCCCGACGCACTGAGCGTAGACGTGCTGTGCGGTTTTGGTGCAAAAAATTTCAATGGCTGTACTGAATTCATACAGTTGAGCCGTCGATGGTGCGTAAACGTTGCTTTCTGAACCGGTCATTTCCCGCGTTCGAATACAGTGCTGGTTCTGTTCTGGTGCGCTCGTGCCACAAATGTCACTTTGCAGGGCGCGCAAGATTCCTTGCCGTGGCGCATTCGCCGTGAAGGACATGTCAATCGCAGGTATGCTGCCCTCCAGTCGTTTGGCGCGCTGCTTTCAGGGTGGGGCGCTAAGCTGAAAACAGGTCATTTCGCCGGGAGTGCGCGCAGTGTTTGCTTTAGATTCACGACTTCAACAGGACACCCTGACCATCGGCGACTTCCCGCTGTGCCGACTGCTGTTGTCCAACGATGCCAACTACCCGTGGTTCATCCTGGTGCCACGCCGCGACGATATCAGCGAGTTGTTTCAGTTGGATGTCGCCGACCAGCAGCGCCTGTGGCAGGAAACCACGGCACTGGCCGAGGTGCTCAAGGATTCCTTCGACGCCGACAAGATGAATGTCGCGACCCTGGGTAATGTGGTCAGCCAACTGCATATGCATGTGATCGTGCGTAAGCGGGACGATGCCGCCTGGCCGGCGCCGGTCTGGGGCAAGCACCCCGCCAAACCTTATAGTGCCGAGCAAGTGGCCGCGATCCGCGAGCGCCTGCGTCTGGTGCTGGACGAAGATTTCACCTTTCTGGAGGGCTGAGTCATGAGCCTCGAACAACGTGTTACCGAGCTGGAAAGCCGCCTGGCGTTTCAAGACGACACCATTCAGGCATTGAATGATGTGCTGGTGGAGCAGCAGCGGGTGGTTGAGCGTTTGCAGTTGCAGATGGCTGCCGTGCTCAAGCGTCAGGAAGAGATGGTCGGCCAGATCGGGTCTTTTGAAGAAGACGCGCCACCGCCGCACTATTGAGAGGTCTGTGGGCATGCTCCCGTGAATAAAAAAACCGCGAACAGCCAGGCTGTTCGCGGTTTTTTTATTGCCGGGAAGCGTGAATCAGCGACGCGGCAGGGCGGCGATCACGTCTTCGGCCTGCAGGCCCTTGTCACGGTTCATCACCGAGAACTCCACGCGCTGGCCTTCGACCAGGACGCGGTGGCCTTCGCCACGGATGGCGCGAAAGTGCACGAAAATATCATCGCCGGAATCCCGGGAGATAAAACCGAAGCCCTTGGAGGTGTTGAACCACTTGACGGTGCCGGTATCGCGGTTGCTCATGTCGTAGCTTTGCGTCGCGGCGGCCGGTGAGGACTTGTAGAAGCTGACGGCCAGGTGCAGAACCACGGCGACCAGAGCGATCACCAGGCTGAACAGCACGGCTGGCTGGCCGGCGATGACAGGCATCGGCGCGATCAGGGTCAGGGTTTGCAGGACAACGGTCAGCACCAGCAGGGCGCTGACCAGGTTTTGCAGATGCTGGCGCGGACCTCTGTTCCAGTTAGGGATGACTGGCGCAAGGATCAGGTTCAGCAGGCCGAAGAAGGCCAGGTAAAGTGCATCGGGTTGTTGCAGGTAAGGTACCGCTTCGGACTTCAGGCTAGGTATGAAGGACAGCAGCAAGGCTGCTGCGCCCATTAGCAGGTGGACGATTTTCAACATTTTTATTGACTCACGTTATGACGGCTCACAAGGAAGAGCTGAAGGCGCACGGTTCGCTTCGGAACAATAAAGAGGCGTTGGACACGTACCCGGCATCAGCCTATGCGCAGGCCCGGAAAACGGGGCGTAGCGACACACTGCCTATTTAACAGCAAAGCCTGCGGGTACTCAAATTACGCCGGCCGGCGGCAGGCGTCGGACGATTTGTCGCGTCTATCGGTGTCATACGGGGCTGCGGGGCGGGGGTGGCCTTGCTACAGTGGAACGACACCTGCTGGATGAACTCAATCGCCGTTAGGGGGTAAGCATGGCAATCGATATCGGTATCAGTGAAGCAGACCGCAAATCCATCGTCGAAGGGCTCTCGCGCCTGCTGTCGGACACCTACGTGCTGTATCTGAAGACCCACAACTTCCACTGGAACGTCACCGGGCCGATGTTCCGGACCCTGCATCTGATGTTCGAGGAGCAATACAACGAACTGGCCCTGGCGGTGGACTTGATCGCCGAACGCATCCGGGCGCTGGGGTTTCCGGCGCCAGGCGCATACGCAACCTACGCCCGTCTGTCTTCTATAAAAGAGGAGGAAGGGGTGCCGAGTGCCGAGGACATGATCAAACAATTGGTCGAGGGTCAGGAGGCAGTCACTCGCACGGCTCGGGGGATATTCCCTCTGCTGGATAAAGTCAGTGATGAGCCGACCGCCGACCTGCTGACTCAACGCATGCAGGTTCACGAGAAAACCGCGTGGATGTTGCGCGCACTGCTTGAGGCCTGATGGCGGGAAGCGCACGGACACCCTGGGTTCGTGCGCTGTTGTCTTTCTCCCCTGGAAAAATCATTCACGACAGTAGGAAACGAGGAACGCGACCCACCGCTCCATGATCCTCCGTGTCGCGTTGGCTTATCCTACGTGAAGGGTCCAAAAGTCATCTGGATCTGCCTTTGCGCCTGCGCTTTTAATGAGGTCACAGGATGTTGCCTTGATAACAAGTGCAGGAATGACAAAGGAGTGTCAACGATATGGAATGTGCAGACAGGCGAGGCGGCATTGCTGTCGGCTCGCAACAGGACAGGTTTGTGGAACCGTTTCTCGGCGGATTCGACATGGCGTTGATCCGCCCGTTGTCCCGGTCGGTACGCTTGAACGGGTTTGCGACCTGCATGCGGCTCGAACAGGTTTACTGGAATATCCTGGGCCGGATGGCCGAGGACAATTGCTGTTCGGTCGGCACGCTGTTGTCCCGTCTCGACCGTGAAGTACACCTGCGCCATGGTGGGGTGAAAAACTTCAGTGGTCTGGTACGGGTGGTGTGCGTGGTGCATGGCCTGCGGGATTCTCCGGGGATGCACGACGCGGGTTGTCACTGACGATACGGCCTGTACAGTCTTACGGCTGCACAGGCCGCATTTAATGGATATAATCCCGCTCTTTCGCCGCACAGCCCCGCGTGTGCTGGCAACCTGATTGCCGAGACAACCTCATGCCGATGTACGATTACCAATGTGCTTCCTGTGGTCATCAGTTGGAAGCCATTCAAAAGATCAGCGACGCACCACTGGTCGATTGCCCTGCCTGCCAGGCGCCTGAACTCAAGAAGCAACTGTCGATGCCGGGCTTTCGCCTCAGTGGCAGTGGCTGGTACGAAACCGATTTCAAGACCGGCGCGAAGAAGAATCTGGCCGGTGGCGACAAATCTGACTAGGGTTCAAACCCAGGTCGAACGACACGCGCGAGTTTCCACAGGTTGCACAGTGCTTGAGTGCAGCGGGATCTCCACCGAATTTCGAATTACGAGAAGCGAACCACTACCATGATGCGCAGCCATTATTGCGGCCAACTGAACGAAAGCCTGGAAGGCCAGGAAATTACCCTTTGCGGATGGGTTCACCGTCGTCGCGACCACGGCGGGGTGATTTTCCTCGATATCCGTGATCGTGACGGTCTGGCCCAGGTAGTGTTCGATCCGGATCGCGCCGAGAGCTTCGCCGCCGCCGATCGCGTGCGCAGCGAATACGTCGTGAAGATCACCGGCAAGGTGCGTCTGCGTCCGGCCGGTGCCACCAACGCCAACATGGCGTCGGGCATGATCGAAGTGCTGGGCTACGAACTGGAAGTGTTGAACGAGTCGGAAACCCCGCCGTTCCCGCTGAACGAGTTCTCCGACGTCGGCGAAGAAACCCGTCTGCGTTATCGCTTCCTGGACCTGCGTCGTCCGGAAATGGCCGAGAAGCTGCGTCTGCGTTCGCGCATGACCACCAGCATCCGTCGCTACCTGGACGAGAACGGCTTCCTCGATGTCGAAACGCCGATCCTGACCCGCGCCACTCCGGAAGGCGCGCGCGACTACCTCGTGCCGAGCCGTACCCACGCCGGTTCGTTCTTCGCGCTGCCGCAATCGCCACAGCTGTTCAAGCAACTGCTGATGGTTGCCGGTTTCGACCGCTACTACCAGATCGCCAAGTGCTTCCGCGACGAAGACCTGCGTGCCGACCGTCAGCCTGAGTTCACTCAGATCGACATCGAGACCAGCTTCCTCGACGAAAAAGACATCATGGGCCTGACCGAAGGCATGATCCGCAACCTGTTCAAGGAAGTGCTGGATCTGGAATTCGGCGAGTTCCCGCACATGACCTTCGAAGAAGCCATGCGCCGTTACGGTTCCGACAAACCAGACCTGCGTAACCCGCTGGAACTGGTAGACGTGGCCGACCAACTGAAAGAAGTGGATTTCAAGGTCTTCAGCGGCCCGGCCAACGACCCGAAATGCCGTATCGCCGCGCTGCGCGTTCCAGGCGGGGCGAGCATGCCGCGCAAGCAGATCGACGACTACACCAAGTTCGTCGGCATCTACGGTGCCAAGGGCCTGGCGTACATCAAGGTCAACGAGCGTGCGGCCGGTGTTGACGGTCTGCAATCGCCGATCGTGAAGAACATCCCGGAAGCCAACCTGAACGTGATCCTCGATCGCGTTGGCGCAGTCGACGGCGACATCGTGTTCTTCGGCGCCGACAAGGCCAAGATCGTCAGCGAAGCCCTGGGCGCGCTGCGTATCAAGCTCGGTCACGACCTGAAGCTGCTGACCTGCGAGTGGGCGCCGATGTGGGTCGTCGACTTCCCGATGTTCGAAGAGAACGACGACGGCAGCTTCTCCGCCTTGCACCATCCGTTCACCGCGCCGAAGTGCACTCCGGAAGAGCTCGAAGCCAACCCGGCTGGCGCTCTGTCCCGTGCTTACGACATGGTGCTGAACGGCACCGAGCTGGGTGGCGGCTCGATCCGTATCCACCGCAAAGAGATGCAACAGGCGGTGTTCCGTCTGCTGGGCATCAACGAAGCGGAACAGGAAGAGAAGTTCGGCTTCCTGCTCGACGCCCTGAAATACGGCGCGCCGCCACACGGTGGCCTGGCCTTCGGTCTGGACCGTCTGGTCATGCTGATGACCGGTGCCCAGTCGATCCGTGAAGTGATCGCCTTCCCGAAAACCCAGAGTGCTGCCGACGTGATGACGCAGGCGCCGGGTGTCGTGGACGCGAAGGCATTGCGCGAACTGCACATTCGTTTGCGCGAAACGCCGAAGGCTGAGTAAGACGGGCCTGAAGGCGCATCTTCGGATGCGCCTTTTTTCTTTCTGCAGTGATTGAAAACAAGATTTTTTTGCTGGCCGATGCACCTGCATGGCGGGCATTGTTCAAGAGAATTCGGAGCGAGTTATGGCAGGTCATTCCAAGTGGGCGAACATCAAGCACCGCAAAGAACGCCAGGATGCCAAGAGAGGCAAGATCTTCACCAAGTGGATCCGCGAACTGACCGTGGCGGCCCGTCAGGGCGGCGGTGATCCGGGCTCCAACCCGCGTCTGCGTCTGGCGCTGGACAAGGCGCTGGGCGCCAACATGAGTCGCGACATCATCGACCGTGCCGTGGCCCGTGGCGCCGGTGCGACCGAAGCCGACAACGTTGAAGAACTGACCTACGAAGGTTACGGCCCGGGCGGCGTGGCGGTGATGGTCGAGTGCATGACCGACAACCGCAACCGTACCGCAGCGGCCGTGCGCCACGCGTTCAGCAAGTGTGGCGGCAACCTCGGTACCGACGGTTCGGTAGCCTATCTGTTCGAACGCAAGGGCCAGATCAGCTTTGCCCCGGGCGTTGACGAAGACGCGCTGACAGAGGCCGCGCTGGAAGCCGATGCCGACGACGTGGTCAGTCACGAAGATGGCTCGATCGACGTATTCACCTCGTTCACCAGCTTCTACGCGGTACGCAATGCCCTGGAAGCCGCCGGTTTCAAGGGTGATGACGCGGAAATCGTCATGCAGCCGACCACCAGCGCCGAACTGGATCTGGAGGGCGCCGAGAAGGTGCTCAAGCTGATCGACATGCTGGAAGATCTGGATGACGTGCAGAACGTCTACTCCAACGCGGACATTCCGGAAGACGTGGCCGCTCAGCTCGGTTAAGAGCGACTAGGCTCAATGTGGGAGCTGGCTTGCCAGCGATGGCGTCGGCACATCAGCTAATGATGGTGCCTGACACACCGTCATCGCTGGCAAACCAGCTCCCACATTTGTTTTTTGTGTTTTTCGAACCAGCAGGCTTATGACTTTAATTCTTGGTATCGACCCCGGTTCTCGCATTACCGGTTACGGCATTGTTCGCGATACCGGACGCGGCGGTTGCATCTACGTCGCCTCGGGTTGTATCCGCACCGGTGCCGGCGAGCTGCATGAGCGGTTGCAGATTGTCTACCGCGGCGTGCGGGAAATCATCCAGACCTACGGCCCGGTCACCATGGGCATCGAAAAGGTGTTCATGGCGAAAAACGCTGATTCGGCGCTCAAGCTCGGGCAGGCCCGTGGGGCCGCTATCGTTGCCGGCGCAGAAGAAAGCCTGGAGATCGCCGAGTACACGGCCACTCAGGTCAAGCAGGCTGTGGTGGGAACCGGTGCTGCCAATAAAGAGCAGGTGCAGATGATGGTCATGCACATGCTCAAGCTGACCAGCAAACCGCAAATCGACGCATCGGATGCCCTGGCCATCGCCATTTGTCACGCCCACACCCGCTCCAGTCTGTTGCCGCATGGCTTGGGAACTGCACGCAGTCGTGGCGGGCGTCTGCGTCTCTGATAGCATCAGCAGTCAATTTCACGGAATGTGGATTTCGCGCCTGGGTCGTCGGCAGCAAATCCATGCTCTGTCGGTCGCCAGCCCACGGCTGGCCAACGCTCAAGGATCTGAAACGTGATTGGACGCTTGCGCGGCACTCTGGCTGAGAAACAGCCGCCGCACCTGATTCTGGATGTAAACGGCCTCGGGTATGAGCTGGAAGTGCCCATGACCACCCTTTATCGCCTGCCGTCGGTCGGTGAACCGCTGACCTTGCACACCCATTTGGTCGTACGCGAAGACGCACAGTTACTCTATGGCTTTGCCGGCAAGCGTGAGCGAGACTTTTTTCGCGAGTTGATCCGTCTCAACGGTGTAGGGCCGAAACTGGCCCTGGCCTTGATGTCGAGTCTTGAAGTCGACGAACTGATCCGCTGCGTGCAATCCCAGGACACCTCGGCGCTGACCAAGGTGCCGGGCGTGGGCAAGAAAACCGCCGAACGTCTGCTGGTCGAGCTCAAGGATCGCTTCAAGGCCTGGGAAACCTCGCCGGCCATGTTCGCCCTCGTGCCGAACCAGCCGGACGGCCCGGCGCCGGTCAACACCGCCGAGAACGACGCGGTCAGCGCGCTGATTTCCCTGGGCTACAAGCCTCAGGAAGCGAGCAAGGCGATTTCCGCGATCAAAGAGAAAGGCCTGAGCAGCGAAGACATGATTCGACGCGCCCTGAAGGGAATGATTTAAGTGATTGAAGCTGATCGTCTGATCGCCGCCACGCACAGTCCGCGTGAGCGCGAAGAAGTCCAGGATCGGGCGATACGTCCCGTCAGCCTGGCCGAATACATCGGCCAGCCGACCGTTCGCGAGCAGATGGAACTGTTTATCCAGGCCGCCCGTGGCCGTAGCGAATCCCTCGACCACACCCTGATTTTCGGCCCGCCGGGGCTGGGTAAAACCACGCTGGCCAACATCATCGCTCAGGAAATGGGTGTGTCGATCAAGAGCACTTCCGGCCCGGTGCTGGAACGGCCCGGGGATCTGGCGGCACTGTTGACCAATCTTGAGCCGCACGACGTGCTGTTCATCGATGAAATCCATCGTCTGTCGCCGATCGTCGAAGAAGTGCTGTACCCGGCCATGGAAGATTTCCAGCTCGACATCATGATCGGTGAAGGTCCGGCGGCGCGTTCGATCAAACTTGATCTGCCACCGTTCACCCTGGTTGGCGCGACGACGCGGGCGGGCATGCTGACCAACCCGTTGCGCGACCGTTTCGGCATCGTCCAGCGTCTCGAGTTCTACAGCACCGCTGACCTGGCGACGATTGTCAGCCGTTCGGCGAATATCCTCGGCTTGCCGCTGGATCCGGAAGGGTCTTTCGAGATTGCCCGCCGCGCCCGTGGTACGCCGCGGATCGCCAACCGACTGTTGCGTCGGGTGCGGGATTTCGCTGAAGTCCGGGCCAAGGGCCACATCACCAAGGCTGTCGCGGATCTGGCGCTGAATCTGCTGGATGTCGACGAGCACGGTTTCGATCATCAGGACCGGCGTCTGCTGTTGACCATGATCGAGAAATTCGATGGCGGCCCGGTGGGCATCGACAGTCTGGCAGCGGCGATCAGCGAAGAGCGCCACACCATTGAAGACGTGCTCGAGCCGTACCTGATTCAGCAGGGCTACATCATGCGTACGCCGCGGGGCAGGGTGGTTACCCGTCACGCGTACCTGCATTTTGGTTTAAACATTCCGACACGAATGGGCGAGATGCCCGTGGTAGACGAGTTTCTCGATGCCGTGGACGATTGATACACATTTATTGTCGATTTATTCAGCGTTTGTACTGTCACAGGACGGTACTTTTGCGGTAAAGCCTTCCAACAATGAAAAACAGTTGCCTGGCCGGATTGGCAACCCGAGGAGTAAGCACTAGAGTATGCGCGCGCAAAACGGGCTTGAGCCGTTCGCACATCGTTGTCGCGTTTATTACGAGGACACCGATGCGGGCGGCATCGTGTATTACGTTAATTACCTCAAGTTTATGGAACGGGCTCGAACCGAGCGGCTCCGGGAGCTGGGCTTTGCCCAGTCGGCGCTGGCAGGGGAGGACCTGTTGTTCGTCGTGCATTCCAGCGAAGCGCGTTATCACGCGCCGGCGCGACTGGATGACGAGCTTCTGGTAAGCGCTGATGTAATCGAATTGAACCGTGCCAGCCTGCGCTTTCGACAGCAGGTCAGGCGGGCAACGGATAATGTGCTGCTCTGCGAAGGGCAGTTTCTGGTGGCCTGTGTGCGCACTAACAGTTTGAAACCCCGGGCCCTTCCCGAAGACCTGCGTGCGGCCTTTGCCGACGCGGTCGGCACGGGTACACACTCAAAGCAGGAGATAAAGCGTGGAAGCTAACGTCGTCGACCATTCCTCCATGTGGAGCCTGGTCAGCAATGCCAGCATCGTGGTGCAGTTGGTAATGTTGACTCTGGTGGCCGCATCGGTGACCTCATGGATCATGATCTTTCAGCGCAGCAATCTGATACGCGCCGGTCGACGTGCCCTCGAGAGCTTCGAGGAGCGATTCTGGTCGGGTATCGACCTGTCCAAACTCTACCGTCAGGCCGGCAGCAACCCGGATCCGGATTCCGGCGTCGAGCAGATTTTCCGTGCCGGCTTCAAGGAATTCTCCCGTCTGCGTCAGCAGCCAGGTGTCGACCCTGAAGCGGTGATGGAAGGTGTGGCTCGTGCCATGCGTGTCGCCATCTCCCGTGAGGAAGAGAAACTCGAGCAGAGCCTGCCGTTCCTCGCCACCGTAGGTTCCGTCAGCCCGTACATCGGTCTGTTCGGTACCGTCTGGGGGATCATGAACTCCTTCCGTGGTCTGGCCAGCGCCCAGCAGGCCACTCTGGCCACCGTCGCACCCGGCATCGCCGAAGCCCTGATCGCCACCGCGATCGGTCTGTTCGCCGCGATCCCGGCCGTTATCGCTTACAACCGTTTCTCTGCCCGCAGCGAAACCTTGCTGAGCCGCTACTACACCTTCGCCGATGAGTTCCAGGCGATCCTGCACCGCAAAGTGCACACCAGCGAAGAATAAGCAGGTATTTCCCGATGGCTTTAATCACTCGAGCCCGACACAAGCGCAAGCCGGTCGCCGAGATGAACGTAGTGCCTTACATCGACGTGATGCTGGTGCTGCTGGTCATCTTCATGGTGACTGCGCCGATGCTCAATCAGGGCGTGAAAGTGGATCTGCCCAAGGTTTCCAGTGAAGCCTTGCCGCAGGACAACAACACCCAGGTGCTGACCATTTCGATCAAGTCGGACAAGACCTACTACTGGAACCTTGGCAGCGAAGTCGACACCGAGAAGCAGCAGGACCGGGCCATGACCCTGCCACAGATGACCGACGCGGTGACCAAGATCATTCGCGCCGGTACTGAAGGGGGCAAGCGTACCCAGGTGTTCATCCGTGGCGACAAGTCCGTCGATTATGGCTCCGTCATGGGCGCCATGGGCGGGTTGCAGAAAGCCGGGGTCGGTAACGTTGGCTTGATCACCGAGGCGCCCTGATGCAGCAACAGCGAGAGCCGTCCGCCTCGGAAAGCTACTTCTGGCCCAGTGTCTGGGCGATTGGCTTGCACGTGCTGGTGTTCGGCATGCTGTTCGTCAGTTTCGCCCTGACTCCGGAGTTGCCGCCGGCCAAGCCGATTGTCCAGGCGACCCTGTACCAGCTGAAATCGAAAAGTCAGGCAACCACCCAGACCAATCAGAAGATTGCGGGTGAGGCGAAGAAATCCGCCGCGCGCCAGACCGAAGTCGAGCAGATGGAGCAGAAAAAGGTCGAGCAGGAAGCGGTGAAGGCTGCGGAACAAAAGAAAGAAGAAGCGGCTCAAAAGGCCGAGGAAGCCAAGAAGGCCGATGAGGCGAAGAAAGCGGACGAGGCGAAGAAGGCTGATGAAGCCAAAAAAGCCGACGACGCCAAGAAAGCCGCCGAAGCCAAGAAGGCAGAAGAGAAACAATTGGCTGATATAGCCAAGAAGAAAGCCGAAGAAGAAGCCAAGAAGGCTGCTGAAGAAGAGGCCAAGAAAGCGGCCGCTGAAGAAGCCAAGAAGAAGATCGTCGAAGACGCGAAGAAGAAAGCCGCCGAAGACGCCAAGAAGAAAGCTGAAGCTGAAGAGGCGAAGAAGAAAGTCGCCGAAGACGCGAAGAAGAAAGCTGCTGCCGATGCTGCGAAGAAGAAAGCGCAGGAAGCGGCACGTAAATCCGCCGAAGACAAAAAGGCTCAGGCCCTGGCAGATTTGCTTTCCGACACGCCGCAGCGCCAGCAGGCCTTGGCCGATGAGCAGGGCGATGAAGTCGCGGGCAGTTTCGATGACCTGATTCGTGCGCGGGCAGCGGAAGGCTGGGCACGTCCACCTTCGGCACGCAAAGGCATGACGGTTGTGCTGCAGATCGGCATGTTGCCAGACGGTACGGTGACTTCGGTCAGCGTGGCCAAGTCCAGTGGCGACGGTCCGTTCGATGCGTCGGCAGTGGCAGCGGTCAAGAATATTGGACGTTTGACGGAAATGCAGGGAATGAAGCCGAGCGATTTCGCTCCGTATCGTTCATTCAAGATGACATTCACACCTGAGGATCTAGCCTTGTGAGAAACCTTCTTCGAGGAATGCTGGTCGTGATCTGCTGCATGGCAGGGATCGCGATGGCGGATGAAAAGAACATTCTGGTCACCAGCGGCAGCGATCGGGCAACGCCGATCGCCGTCGTACCGTTCGGTTTCCAGGGCGGTGCCGTCCTGCCGGATGACATGGCTGAAATCATTGGTAACGATTTGCGCAACTCGGGCTATTACTCGCCGATTCCAAAGCAAAACATGATCAGCCAGCCAAGCCAGCCGAGCGAAATCATCTTCCGTGACTGGAAGGCGGTGGGCGCGCAATACATGATGGTCGGCAGCATCGTGCCGGCCGGCGGCCGTCTGCAGGTGCAGTGGGCTCTATTCAACGTTGCCACCGAACAGAAAGTGGCTGACGGCAGTGTGTCCGGTACCACCGAACAGCTGCGTGACATGGCGCACTACATCTCCGACCAGTCGTTCGAAAAACTGACCGGTATTAAAGGTGCATTCTCGACTCGCCTGCTGTACGTCACCGCCGAGCGTTTCTCCGAGAAGAACACCCGTTACACCCTGCAGCGTTCGGACTATGACGGCGCCCGCGCCGTGACCCTGCTGCAATCGCGCGAGCCGATCCTGTCGCCGCGTTTTGCACCGGACGGCAAGCGCATCGCCTACGTGTCGTTCGAACAGAAGCGTCCGCGCATCTTCATGCAGAACATCGACACCGGTCGCCGCGAGCAGATCACCAACTTCGAAGGCCTGAACGGCGCGCCAGCCTGGTCGCCGGACGGCAATCGCCTGGCGTTCGTGCTGTCGAAAGACGGTAACCCGGACATCTACGTGATGAACCTCGGTTCGCGTCAGATCACCCGCGTGACTGCAGGTCCTGGCATCAACACCGAACCGTACTGGGGCAAGGATGGTTCGACCATCTACTTCACCTCCGACCGTGGCGGCAAACCGCAGATCTACAAGACCAGCGCTGGTGGCGGCGGTGCCGAGCGTGTGACGTTCGTGGGCAACTACAACGCCAACCCTAAGCTTTCGGCGGATGAAAAGACCCTGGTGATGATCCATCGTCAGGACGGTTTCACCAATTTCAAAGTGGCGGCTCAGGATTTGCAGCGCGGAAGTGTAAAAATCCTCACTGATAGCACTCTGGACGAGTCGCCTACTGTTGCGCCCAACGGCACCATGGTAATCTACGCCACCCGCCAGCAGGGCCGGGGAGTCTTGATGCTCGTGTCCATTAATGGACGCGTGAGGCTCCCGCTTCCTACCGCTCAAGGCGAAGTCAGAGAACCGTCCTGGTCCCCTTACCTGAACTGACGCGGCGCTTTACGTTTTACTTAACACACTGGGGTTCATTAGGAGTTTCACGATGGAAATGCTGAAGTTTGGTAAATTTGCTGCGCTGGCTCTGGCCATGGCTGTAGCTGTAGGTTGCTCGTCCAAAGGCGGCGACAACGCCGGTGAAGGCGCTGTTGATCCAAACGCTGGTTACGGCGCAAACACTGGTGCAGTTGACGGTTCCCTGAGCGAAGAAGCTGCTCTGCGCGCAATCACCACCTTCTACTTCGAATACGACAGCTCGGACCTGAAGCCAGAAGCCATGCGCGCTCTGGACGTTCACGCCAAAGACCTGAAAGCAAACGGCGCTCGCGTTGTTCTGGAAGGCAACACCGACGAACGTGGTACTCGTGAGTACAACATGGCACTGGGCGAGCGTCGTGCGAAAGCCGTTCAGCGCTACCTGGTACTGCAAGGTGTTTCCCCAGCTCAGCTGGAACTGGTTTCCTACGGCGAAGAGCGTCCAGTTGCTACCGGCAACGACGAGCAGTCCTGGGCTCAAAACCGTCGCGTCGAACTGCGTAAGTAATTCGATATGCGAACGTGCCGTCGTGCTGTAACTGTTCTGGCTCTCAGCCTCGCGCCGCTTGCGGCGTGGGCTGCGGTTCCTGTGGTCGATGACAACTCCGGTTATAACAATAGCGGGAGCAGTTATCCGCCTGCAGGTTACGGTACGAACGGCGCCTATGCCGGGGGAGCGGCTTCGGCCCCTGCCTCGGCACAAGGCATGCTGTTCAACCAACTGCAACAAATGCAGGATCAGATATCGCGCCAGCAAGGCGTGATCGAAGAACTGCAGAATCAGGTTTCGCGCATGAAGCAGGAATCCCTGGAGCGATACCAGGATCTTGATCGGCGCATAGGATCCGGCGTTGCACCTGCCGCGACTCCCGAGAATTCTTCTGCCGGTGGCGATGCAAGTGCTGCTGCCGGTGCCGCCGCTGGAGCCGGGGCCGCTGCGGCCGCCCAGGCACCTGCCGCGGGTGGCGAACCGGCTGATCCGGCCAAGGAAAAGCTGTATTACGATGCAGCTTTCGACCTGATCAAGGCCAAGGATTTCGACAAGGCCAGCCAGGCGTTTGCCGCTTTCCTGCGTAAATACCCGAACAGCCAATACGCGGGCAACGCCCAGTACTGGCTGGGTGAAGTGAACCTGGCCAAAGGTGATCTGCAAGGTGCAGGTCAGGCTTTCGCCAAGGTTTCGCAGCTGTATCCCAAGCACGCCAAAGTGCCGGATTCTCTGTACAAGCTGGCTGATGTAGAGCGCCGCCTCGGTCATACCGACAAGGTCAAAGGCATTCTGCAGCAGGTGGTGGCCCAATATCCGGGCACGTCCGCCGCGCAGTTGGCCCAGCGCGATCTGCAACGCATGTAACACCGTTTGACCCGTTTGGAAGAAACCCGCGCCTGTCGCGGGTTTTTTCGTTAGAATTCACGCCCTTTTATGAAACACGCTTCTGGTGATCTACGCGTTGGCGGGGTTGCCTGAAGTGCCTGACGGAGGCGGACAGCCTGTTTAGCTGTTACGCCCGTGGCGACTATGCAAGACACATTGAGAATTACCGAAGTTTTCTACTCGTTGCAGGGGGAAACGCGGACTGCCGGGCTGCCCACTGTTTTTGTGCGCCTGACCGGTTGCCCATTGCGTTGCCAATACTGCGACAGCGCCTACGCGTTCAGCGGTGGCACGATCCGTACCCTCGACGACATCCTCGAGCAAGTGGCCGGCTTTCGCCCGCGCTACGTCTGTGTCACGGGCGGTGAGCCGCTGGCACAACCCAATGCCATCCCTTTGCTCAAACAGTTGTGCGATGCCGGCTACGAAGTCTCGCTGGAAACCAGCGGCGCTCTCGATATCTCGGCGGTCGATCCGCGGGTCAGTCGGGTGGTCGACCTGAAGACGCCTGACTCCAAAGAAGCCCATCGCAACCGTTACGAGAACATCGAACTGCTGACGCCCAACGATCAGGTGAAGTTTGTCATCTGCTCGCGGGAGGACTATGACTGGGCGGTATCGAAGCTGATCCAGTACGGTCTTGAGCGACGTGCAGGTGAAGTGCTGTTTTCCCCGAGTCACCACGACCTGAATGCTCGGGATCTGGCGGACTGGGTGGTGGCGGATAACCTGCCAGTGCGCCTGCAACTGCAGCTGCATAAATATCTATGGAATGATGAGCCGGGGCGCTGAGATGACTGAACAACTGAACACTAGCCAAAAACGTGCGGTAATCCTGCTGTCCGGTGGTCTGGACTCGGCTACGGTCGTGGCCATGGCCCGCGCTGAAGGCTACGCCTGCTACACGATGAGTTTCGATTACGGTCAGCGTTCCCACGCCGAACTGCATGCCGCTGCTCGCGTTGCCCGCGATCTGGGCGTGGTCGAGCACAAGGTGATCGGCCTGAACCTGAACGGCATGGGCGGTTCGGCCCTGACCGACACCAGCATCGACATCCCGGAAGAATTGGGCGAAGGCATCCCGGTGACTTACGTGCCGGCACGCAACACGGTTTTCCTGTCGCTGGCTCTGGGCTGGGCTGAAGTGCTCGGCGCCCGTGACATCTTTATCGGCGTCAACGCAGTGGATTACTCCGGTTACCCGGATTGCCGTCCCGAGTTCATCGAGTCGTTTGAGCGCATGGCCAATCTGGCGACCAAGGCTGGCGTCGAAGGCAATGGTTTTCGCATCCAGGCACCGCTGCAGAATCTGAGCAAGGCGCAGATCGTCCAGGCGGGCGTGAAGCTGGGTGTTGATTACGGGCTGACCGTTTCCTGCTATCAGGCGGACGATGACGGCCGTGCTTGCGGTAAATGCGACAGCTGCCGACTGCGTGCGGAAGGCTTCGTGGCGGCCGGAATCAGCGATCCGACACCTTATTTTTGATTTTTTTCAAATTAGGTGTTGAATAGTCCTTAAAAATCAGTATTATACGCGCCACCACACAGCGGGTCGTTAGCTCAGTTGGTAGAGCAGTTGGCTTTTAACCAATTGGTCGTAGGTTCGAATCCCACACGACCCACCATATTTGGCGGTTTAGAAAATCCGGAAGGCCCACGAAAGTGAGGATTTCCGGGTTTTTTTTTGCCTGCGATCCGGGCATCCCTCCCTTCGTTTCTTCCTGCCGTGACGCAGGTCAGAATCATCTTTTGTATCAACGGGATATTCTGTAGCCTTGCGCAGCTTCAATGCTGTCCGTGCCTGATAATACTCACTCTCCCGGCGGTACCCTCAAGCGGTCCGGAGCCGGGTGTATACTCGACTTTCGCGCGAACGCGCCTGCAGGTCTTGCGAACATGACGCAGATTTCCGAACGCCTTCTGGTACAAGCCCACCTCGACGCCAAGCAGCCCAAGCCGCTGACGGCCGAGGAAGAGGCTTACTACCGTTCCGCCATCGCCGCCGAGCTCAAGGCTCAGGACGCGGTGCTGGTTGCCCACTTTTATTGCGATCCGGTCATCCAGGCCCTCGCCGAAGAAACCGGCGGTTGCGTTTCCGATTCCCTGGAAATGGCCCGCTTCGGCAACGCCCATCCGGCCAAGACCGTGGTGGTCGCCGGCGTGAAATTCATGGGCGAGACCGCGAAGATTCTCAACCCTGAAAAACGTGTGCTGATGCCGACCCTGGAAGCGACCTGCTCGCTGGATCTGGGTTGCCCGGTGGACGAGTTCTCGGCGTTCTGCGATCAGCATCCGGAACGCACCGTGGTGGTGTATGCCAATACCTCGGCCGCCGTCAAAGCCCGGGCCGACTGGGTGGTGACCTCCAGCTGCGCACTGGAAATCGTCGAGAGCCTGATGGACAACGGCGAAACCATTATCTGGGGCCCGGACAAGCACCTGGGCACCTACATCCAGCGTCAGACCGGCGCCGACATGCTGCTCTGGGATGGTGCATGCATCGTCCACGAAGAGTTCAAGTCCAAGCAGCTGGAAGACATGAAAGCGCTGTATCCGGACGCCGCCATTCTGGTGCACCCGGAGTCGCCGACGTCGGTGATCGAGCTTGCGGACGCCGTCGGTTCCACCAGTCAGCTGATTGCCGCCGCGCAATCGCTGCCGAACAAGACGCTGATCGTCGCCACCGATCGCGGCATCTTCTACAAGATGCAGCAGTTGTGCCCGGACAAGGTCTTCATCGAAGCGCCAACCGCCGGTAACGGCGCGGCATGCCGCAGTTGCGCACATTGCCCGTGGATGGCCATGAACACCCTTGAGCGCACGCTCAAGTGCCTGAAGGACGGCTCGAACGAGATCTTCGTCGACCCGGCCCTGATCCCGCAGGCGATTCGTCCGCTCAAGCGCATGCTCGATTTCACTCAGGCCGCGCGGATGAAACTGGCCGGCAACGCCTGACCTTGCGACGCAAACAAAAACGCCCCGATTGGATCGGGGCGTTTTTGCATCTGCGGATTTATTTTGCTTTCTTCGGAATTCGCACGAGCTGCGTGTCGGAGTAGATGTCATGCCAGGCGCGTTTCTGTTTGTCGAACAGTGACCAGAAGAACCCCAGGCCCAGGCAGAGCCACGATGCAATCGACACCATGAACCGCAGCAACGCCTGCCACAGGCTGATTGCAGTGCCATCAGCGTTCTGCACGCGAATGCCCCAGACCTGCATGCCCAGGGTCTGCCCGGCGTGAGTCCAGAACTTGGCGAAGAAACCAAACAGCACCAGCAGCAGCACCGTGGAGTAGAGAGGATCGCCATCCAGCTGCCCGGCGTCGGTCAGAACCCGCAGACGCTCCTCACCGATGATCGCGGCCTGGATCATCTTGTAGACGCCACCGGTCACGATCAGCAGGGCGGTGCACAGCAGAAAGTCATAAAACATCGCTGCCAGACGACGGCCCAGGCCGACGGCGGGGAAATCGCCCTGGGGGGTGAGCAGGTGTTTCGACATGGCAGCCTCTGGACGGAAAGTGAAGCGCCATTTTACGGATTTGCGCCCACAAAAAAGCCCCTGATATCAATATCAGGGGCTTTTTCGTTACAGAAATCAGGCTTCTGCGATGACTTCGTCAGCTTGCATGCCTTTCTGGCCCTGCACAGCAACGAAGGTCACTTTCTGGCCTTCTTTCAGGCTCTTGAAGCCGTTGCCCTGAATGGCGCGGAAATGCACGAACAGATCCGGACCGCTTTCTGGAGTGATAAAACCAAAACCTTTCTCGTCGTTAAACCACTTGACGGTACCGCTCTGACGTGTGGACATTTCTTATTTCCTTTGACGCATAAATTGATGACAGTCTCCTTCTCATGAAAGAGTACTGGGGCTGGTTGCAGGAGAGTAAGAAGACGTCGAACGGGATGTAGCTAACTTGTAGGCTACTGCCCAGGTCACGATTCCAAGCTGACCCATGCAAACACAGTGGACAAACTCTACGCCAACTACGGGAGGAAAAACAAGCCCCGCGAAGGCCCCGGTTTTCCTGCCCTTGCTGGCACTTAGTCGATTCACTAGTCCGGCTTATACGATTAGCTTGTTCAATTGTTTTCGAACGTTATAAGCCAAGTTCATATTCGAATCGAATGTAAACAGAGTGCACTGTTTTATGGCGATTGCGTTACACATTAGTGCACGCATAACGCAATCGCGTTACTTATAGAAACAGTCAATCAACCGCGATAGTAGCGTTGTGGAACAAATGGCATTTTGCTTACAAGCAATGGCACCTTTTTCCCACGAACAATCGCCCAAACTGGCGTGTCGAGTGCGACGTAGGCGCTGTCCAGGTAACCCATGGCCAACGGACCGCCCAGGGTCGGGCCGAAACCGCCGCTGCACACGCTGCCGACGATCTCGCCCGCTTCGTTGACGATCTCTGCACCTTCTCGGACCGGCGTACGCTCTTGCGGCAGCAGGCCGACGCGTTTGCGCGACACGCCGTTTTGCTGTTGAGCGAAGACTTGCTCCGCACCCGGGAAACCACCGGCGCGCGCACCATCGGCACGCCGTGGCTTGGAGATTGCCCACAGCAGGCTGGCTTCGATCGGCGTGGTCTCGGAGTTCATGTCGTGGCCGTACAGGCACAGGCCGGCCTCCAGGCGCAGTGAATCCCGGGCGCCGAGGCCGATGGCCGCCACTTCGGGTTCGGCCAGCAGGGCGCGTGCGAGTTTTTCTGCATCGCCTGCCGGTACCGAGATTTCGAAACCGTCTTCACCGGTGTAGCCCGAACGGCTGACAAAGCAGTCAACGCCCAGCAGCTTCACGCGAGTGAATTGCATGAAAGTCATTTTCGCCACTTCCGGTGCCAGGCGTGCCAGCACGGTCACGGCGGCGGGGCCTTGCAGGGCGAGCAGGGCGCGTTCTTCGAACAGTTGCTCGATCTTGCACTGGTCGCCGATGTGTTTTTGCAGATGGGCCAGGTCCTGGTCCTTGCACGCGGCGTTGACCACCAGGAACAGTTCGTCGTTGCCGAGATTGGCGACCATCAGGTCATCGAGGATGCCGCCGGTTTCGTTGGTGAACATCGCGTAGCGCTGCATGCCCACCGGCAGATCGATGATGTCCACCGGCACCAGGGTTTCCAGGGCTCTGGCGGCATTGGCGCCGGTCAGGCGGATCTGGCCCATGTGCGAGACATCGAACAGCCCGGCCTGCTCACGGGTGTGCTGGTGTTCTTTCATCACGCCCAGCGGGTATTGCACCGGCATGTCGTAGCCGGCGAACGGCACCATGCGGGCGCCGAGTTCGATGTGCAGAGCGTGCAGCGGGGTTTTCGACAATTGTTCGGTGGACATGCGGAACTCCTTGATTCACACCAACCCTCTCCCGCAGGGAGAGGGGGCTAATTAACACTCGATAATGTTGACCGCCAGACCGCCACGGGCGGTCTCCTTGTATTTGCTTTTCATGTCGGCGCCGGTCTGGCGCATGGTGCGGATGACCTTGTCGAGGGAGACGAAATGCTGCCCGTCTCCGCGCATGGCCATGCGCACGGCGTTGATCGCCTTGACCGAGCCCATGGCGTTGCGCTCGATGCACGGCACTTGCACCAGTCCGCCAATCGGGTCGCAGGTCAGGCCGAGGTTGTGTTCCATGCCGATTTCGGCGGCGTTTTCCACTTGTTGCACGCTGCCACCGAGGACTTCGCACAACGCCCCGGCCGCCATCGAACAGGCCACGCCGACCTCGCCCTGACAGCCGACTTCGGCGCCGGAAATCGAGGCGTTTTCCTTGTACAGAATGCCGATGGCCGCGGCGGTGAGCAGGAAACGCACCACGCCGTCATCGTTCGCGCCGGGAATGAAGCGCATGTAGTAATGCAGCACCGCAGGAATGATCCCCGCCGCGCCGTTGGTCGGTGCCGTGACCACGCGCCCGCCGTTGGCGTTTTCTTCGTTGACGGCCAGAGCGTAGAGGTTCACCCAGTCCAGCACCGACAGCGGATCGCGCAGCGACGATTCCGGGTTCTTGCACAGTTGCCGGTGCAACGCCGCCGCCCGCCGCTTGACCTTCAGGCCGCCCGGCAGAATGCCTTCGTTGCGACAGCCGGCGGCCACACAGTCCTGCATCACTTGCCAGATTTTCAGCAGGCCGGCGCGGGTTTCCGCCTCCGGGCGCCAGGCGCTTTCGTTGGTCAGCATCACCTGACTGATCGACAGACCATAGGTGGCGCAATGACCGAGCAAGTCCTTGGCACTCTTGAACGGGAAGGTCAGCGGCGTGGCGTCTTCGACGATGCGGTCGGCGCCGGCCGCATCTTCGTCGACCACAAAACCACCGCCGACCGAGTAGTACTCGCGGCTGCGGATCTGCAATCCCGCCGCATCGAAGGCGCGGAAGATCATGCCGTTGGGGTGATAGGCCAACGGTTTGCGGATCATTGCCAGGTGTTCTTTCTCGTTGAACGCAATGCTGTGTTCACCGAGCAGGTTCAAACGCCCGTTGCCACGAATCTCCGAGAGACGGGCGGCGACGGTTTCAGTATCCACGGTGTCCGGATGTTCACCTTCCAGACCCAGCAGCACGGCCTTGTCGCTGCCGTGACCCTTGCCGGTGGCGCCGAGGGATCCATACAACTCGACCCTGACGCTGGTGGTGGCCGACAACAGGTTTTCCCGGCGCAGGCCTTCGACGAAGCGCGCAGCTGCGCGCATCGGGCCGACGGTGTGGGAGCTGGAGGGGCCGATGCCAATCTTGAACAGGTCGAACACGCTTAACGACATGGTTGTTCTCCGGTTTCTTGTTATAGGAATTGGCGGGATATCAGGCTTGATGCATTTCCTTGTGGGAGCTGGCTTGCCAGCGATGGCGGTGTGTCAGGCAATGGAAGTGGAGACTGATCCACCCTCATCGCTGGCAAGCCAGCTCCCACAGGTTTTGCGGTGTTGTTGGAAGTGGGGGCAGATGATTGCCCCCATTCGTTTAAGCGTAGCTTTCGATCGACGGGCAGGCGCAGACCAGGTTGCGGTCGCCGAACACGTTGTCGACGCGACCGACCGGCGGCCAGTACTTGCCTTCGATCAACGACGCCACCGGGTACACCGCTTGTTCGCGGCTGTACGGGTGAGTCCACTCGCCGACCAGCTCTGCCGCAGTGTGCGGAGCGTTCTTCAGCGGGTTGTCGTCCTTGTCCAGCGTGCCGTTTTCCACCGCGCGGATTTCTTCGCGGATGCGGATCATGGCGTCGCAGAAACGGTCCAGTTCTTCCTTGGATTCACTTTCGGTCGGCTCGATCATCAGCGTGCCGGCCACCGGGAACGACATGGTCGGGGCGTGGAAGCCGAAGTCGATCAGACGCTTGGCGACGTCATCGACGCTGATGCCGCTGCTGTCTTTCAGCGGGCGCAGATCGAGGATGCACTCGTGCGCCACCAGACCGTTGCTGCCGGTGTACAGCACTGGGTAGTGCTCTTCCAGGCGACGGGAAATGTAGTTGGCGTTGAGGATTGCCAGTTGCGAAGCGCGCTTGAGACCTGCACCACCCATCATGCGAATGTACATCCAGGTGATCGGCAGAATGCTCGCGCTGCCGAACGGTGCTGCGCAGACCGCGCCTTCCTTGCGCTCCATCTGGCCGTGGCCCGGCAGGAACGGAGTCAGGTGCGATTTCACGCCGATCGGGCCGACGCCCGGGCCGCCACCGCCGTGGGGGATGCAGAAAGTCTTGTGCAGGTTCAGGTGCGAGACGTCGCCGCCGAACTTGCCCGGTGCGCAGAGGCCGACCATCGCGTTCATGTTGGCGCCGTCGATGTACACCTGGCCGCCGTTGTCATGAATGATGCCGCAGATTTCGCGGATGCCTTCTTCGAACACGCCGTGGGTCGACGGGTAGGTGATCATCAGCGCCGCGAGGTGTTCGCGGTGCTCGATGGCCTTGGCGCGCAGGTCTTCGATGTCCACGTTGCCACGGGCGTCGCACGCGGTCACGACCACGCGCATGCCGGCCATGTTGGCGGTCGCCGGGTTGGTGCCGTGGGCGGACGACGGGATCAGGCAGATGTCGCGACGGTCTTCGCCACGGCTCTGGTGATAGGCGCGAATCGCCAGCAGACCTGCGTACTCACCCTGGGAACCAGCGTTCGGCTGCAGCGAGATCGAGTCGTAACCGGTGGCGGCGCAGAGCATCGCTTCCAGTTCGTCGGTCAGTTGCTGGTAACCGGCGCTTTGCTCGGCCGGGGCGAACGGGTGCAGGGCGCCGAATTCGGCCCAGGTCACCGGGATCATTTCGCTGGCGGCGTTGAGTTTCATGGTGCACGAGCCCAACGGGATCATGGTGCGATCCAGTGCCAGGTCCTTGTCCGCCAGTTTGCGCAGGTAGCGCATCAGCTCGGTTTCCGAGTGATAGCGGTTGAACACCGGGTGGCTGAGGATCGGCGATTGACGAACCAGCGAAGCCGGAATCGTGCTTTGCGCGGCAGCGGTCAGCGCAGCGAACTCCGGCAGAGTCTTGCCGTCGGCGAACAGGCTCCACAGGGTTTCGATGTCGGCCTGGGTGGTGGTTTCGTCGACCGACAGGCCCAGACGCTGAGCGTCGATCACACGCAGGTTGATCTGTTGAGCGCGAGCCTTGTCATGCAGCGCGGCGGTTTGCGCGCCGGTGGCCAGGGTCAGGGTGTCGAAGAAGCTGGCTTGCTCGACGGTCACGCCCAGTGCGCTCAGGCCCTTGGCCAGGATCGCGGTCAGGTGATGCACGCGGTTGGCGATCCGGGTCAGGCCTTTAGGGCCGTGGTACACGGCGTACATGCTGGCGATGTTGGCCAGCAGCACTTGTGCGGTGCAGATGTTCGACGTGGCTTTCTCGCGGCGGATGTGTTGCTCGCGGGTCTGCATCGCCAGACGCAGGGCGGGTTTGCCGAAGCGGTCAACCGAGACACCGACCAGACGGCCCGGCATGTCGCGCTTGAACGCATCTTTGGTGGAGAAGTAAGCCGCGTGCGGGCCACCGAAGCCCAGCGGCACGCCGAAGCGCTGGGCGCTGCCGATGGCCACGTCGGCGCCGAATTCGCCCGGCGGGGTCAGCAGGGTCAGAGCCAGCAGGTCAGCGGCCACGGCCACCAGTGCGTTGGCAGCGTGGAAGCGTTCGGTCAGTTCGCGGTAGTCGAACACATCACCGTTGCTGGCCGGGTATTGCAGCAGTGCGCCGAAGAACGGTGTGACGTCGGTCAGCTCGCGCTCATCGCCCACGACCACGTCGATGCCCAGCGGCTCGGCACGGGTGCGCAGCACGTCGAGGGTTTGCGGGTGGCTGTGGATCGAGGCGAAGAACTGGTGGCTGCCCTTGTTCTTGCTCAGGCGTTTGCAGAAGGTCATGGCTTCGGCAGCAGCGGTGGCTTCGTCGAGCAGGGAGGCGTTGGCGATCGGCAGGCCGGTGAGGTCGCTGATCAGGGTCTGGAAGTTCAGCAGCGCTTCGAGACGGCCCTGGGAAATTTCTGGCTGGTACGGAGTGTAAGCGGTGTACCAGGCCGGGTTTTCCAGCAGGTTGCGCAGGATCGGCGACGGCGTGTGGCAGTTGTAGTAGCCCTGGCCGATGTAGGTCTTGAACAGCTGGTTCTTGCCGGCGATGCCTTTGATCATTGCCAGGGCATCGGCTTCGCTCAGGCCGTCGTCGAGGCCTAGCACGCTGGTGCCCTTGATGCTTTCCGGGATGACGCTGGCGCTCAGGGCTTCGAGCGAGTCGAAGCCGAGGCTGTTGAGCATGGCTTGCTCGTCACCGGCGCGCGGGCCGATGTGACGGGCGATGAATTCGTTGGCGGTGCCGAGATTAACTTGGGTCATGTCAGGTTCCTCAGGCTTCGGCTTGGGCTTTGATCAGGCGGTCGTAGGCGTCCTGATCCAGCAGCTTGGCGACGGCCGAAGCGTCGGCTGGCTTGAAGCGGAAGAACCAGCCTTCGCCCAGCGGATCTTCGTTGACCAGCTCAGGGCTGTCTTCCAGGGCCGGGTTGGTGGCCAGGACTTCACCGTCCAGCGGCATGTAAACGCCGCTGGCGGCTTTTACCGATTCCACGGTGGCGGCTTCGGCGCCTTTCTCGTACGCCTGCAATTCAGGCAGTTGCACGAACACCACGTCGCCCAGGGCGTTCTGCGCGAAAGCGGTGATGCCAACGGTGACAGAACCATCGGCTTCGGCGCGCAGCCATTCGTGATCTTCAGTAAAACGCAACTCGCTCATGGAATCTCCTAGGGGCCAGACTCGTCTGGTGGACGCGGTGGAATACTCGGGCGGCAATGCCCTGATTTTATGAACGGTTACTTAGCAAGAACGCGGCCAATGTAAAAATATCGTTATAAATCAATGGCTTGATTGATTTTTGGGTGAGCGCGATCACGTTGGCTGTAGCGAAATCGCTACAGTGTAGGGCGAAGAAAAAAGCTGAACCGGATCAAAGCCTTGCACAGCGGTGATCGGAGGAAGGTGTAGCGATATCGTTCCGCTGTAGCGCTTTCAGTACAGATGGAGGTCGCTTTTGGGCGGATATCTTGCGTTCCGATTAACCCTGTGGGAGCTGGCTTGCCAGCGATGACGGTGGCACTGCCAACAATGAAAGTGACTGACCCACCGCTATCGCTGGCAAGCCAGCTCCCACAGGGGATGCAGTGTGTTCAGGGCTTGTTGGGGATGCCGTACTTGCGCAGCCGATGGGCGATTGCGGTGTGCGAGGTCTGCAGGCGGCTGGCCAGTTGGCGGGTCGAGGGGTAGCTGACGTAGAGCTTTTCCAGCAGCGATTTTTCGAAGGCTTCGACCGCTTCTTCGAGGCTGTCGACATCGGTGTCGGTCTGGCGTGCCACGGAGGTGCCGGCGATGTCGAGGTCGCCGATGTCCACCAGGCTGCTTTCGCAAATGGCGGCGGCGCGGAAGATCACGTTCTGCAATTGCCGCACGTTGCCTGGCCAGCGGTTACCGAGCAGCGCCGGATAGGTGCCCGGGGCCAGGCGGCAGACCGGGCGCTGGATCTGCGCGCAGGCCTGCTGCATGAAATAGCGCGCCAGCAGCAAAATGTCCTGCCCGCGCTCGCGCAGTGGCGGCACTTCGACGTTGAGCACGTTGAGACGGTAGAACAGGTCTTCGCGGAACAGGCCTTCGCTGACCATTTTCTCCAGGTCGCGGTGGGTCGCGCTGAGAATCCGCACGTTGACCTTCACCTCACGATCACCACCGACCCGACGGAAGCTGCCATCGTTGAGAAAGCGCAGCAGTTTGGCCTGCAAGTACGGCGACATCTCGCCGATCTCATCAAGGAACACCGTGCCCTGGTTGGCCAGCTCCATCAGTCCCGGTTTGCCGCCGCGTTGTGCGCCGGTGAAGGCGCCGGGGGCGTAGCCGAACAGTTCGCTTTCGGCGAGGTTCTCCGGCAGGGCCGCACAGTTCAGTGCGAGGAATGGTGCGCTGTGCCGGGCGCTGATGGCGTGGCAGGCGCGGGCGACGAGTTCCTTGCCGGTGCCGGTTTCGCCCTGGATCAGCAGCGGCGCATCGAGGGCCGCGACGCGTTGGGCGCGAGCCTTGAGTGTGCGGATTGGCGGCGATTCACCGAGCAGCGCATCAAAGCCTTCGGCATGGTCGTGGTGCAACGCCGAGAGTTGTTCGCCGATGCGGTTGGGTTGATACAGGGTGAGCAAGGCGCCGGCGTCGGTGATCGGCGTGGCGTCCAGCAACAGGGTCTGGCCGTTGACGGTGATTTCCCGCAGCGGCAGGCGGAAGCCCTGTTCGAGCAAGGTTTCGAGCAGGCCCGGATCGTTGAACAGTTCCGAGACACTTTCGCCCGCCGGTTCACGACCGTACAGGGCGATCAGCGCCGGGTTGGCCAGCAGCACCTTGCCGGCACTGTCCAGCGCCAGCACCGGGTCGGTCATCGCTGCGAGCAACGCGTCGAGCTGCAAGTGCCTGCGCTGGCCGGGGAGAATGTCGACCACGGTCACTGCTTCTACACCACGCACGCGAAACAGCGCATCTTTCAGCTCTTCGAGCACTTGCGGGCTCAAGGTCGGGGCGTCGATGTAGACGTTGGGCGGGATCATTTCCACCGCATCCAGATTGAGATTGCGCCCGCCGAGGATAGCCAGGACTTCCTGGGTGATGCCGACGCGGTCGATGAAGCTGACGTGGATACGCATGGGGCGGTTCTGGGTTCTGGAGTGCTGAGGGGGGCAAGTATGCCTTGGGGCGGGGAATTGGTGAAATCTGCGTCCTGCGCTGATCGTTCCCACGCTCCTGCGTGGGAACGCATCCCGTGACGCTCTGCGTCACAGTGGACGCGGAGCGTCCATGGCGGCGTTCCCACGCAGAGCGAGGGAACGATCAGTAGAAAAGTGTTACTCGAAATGCTCGGGATTGACCGGATCCCCGGATTTCATATTCAACTTCATGCGGATGTCTTCAAACATCAGGTCGTAATGCTTGTGCACCGAGCCGATCTGGCTGTGGCTCTTGGGAATGCCGTACTTTTCGGCAATCTGCGTCACGTTGCGAGCGAAGTTGTAGGCTTCCTCCTTGGGCAGAAAGAACGGTTCGTTGACCTCTTTGCCCTGCATGCTGCCATGCAGGGTGAACTGTATCCCTTTGCCTTTCTGGGGATCGGTGAACACTTCATAGTCGAGGTGCACGTTGTAATTGACGTCGTCGTCAGTCAACGCATGCCGCTCGATATGCAAATGACCGGGTTCGAACTGGGCCATGGGTTTCTCCTTTCAAGGCATGGGAGAAGGGCAGACCTGAGGTCTGCCCCCGGAGTTTCTTTTTATCGGTAGGTGATGCCTGGCGCTGCTGTGCTGACCCGAGTACCGGCGGTGCCCTGGACGATGGCTTCGATATCCGAGAGCGAACCGATCACCGCGACCTTGCCAGTATGGCGCGCAAATTCACAGGCTGCCTGCACCTTCGGCCCCATGGAGCCGGCGGCGAAGCCCAGGCGTTCGAGTTCGTCCGGGTGGGCCTGGGCGATGGCTTTCTCGGTGGGTTTCTTGAAGTCGATGTACGCCGCGTTGACGTCGGTGGCGATCACCAGCAAATCCGCCTCCAGCTGTTCGGCCAGCAGCGCCGAGCACAGGTCTTTGTCGATCACCGCTTCGATGCCTTGCAGCTTGCCGTGTGCGCCATACATGGTCGGGATGCCGCCACCGCCGGCGCAGATCACGATGCTGCCCTTGTCCAGCAGCCACTTGATCGGGCGGATTTCGAAGATGCGTTTCGGCCGGGGGCTGGCCACCACACGGCGGAACTTGTCACCGTCCGGGGCGATGGCCCAGCCTTTTTCAGCAGCGAGTTTTTCTGCTTCGGCCTTCTCGTAGACGGGGCCGATCGGTTTGGTCGGGTTCTTGAAAGCCGGGTCGTTGGCGTCGACTTCGACCTGGGTGAGCAGGGTGGCGAACGGGACTTCGAAGTCCAGCAGGTTGCCCAGTTCCTGTTCGATGATGTAGCCGATCATGCCTTCGGTTTCGGCGCCGAGCACGTCCAGCGGGTAAGGGGTGACGGAAGTGTAGGCCGCCGCCTGCAACGACAGCAGGCCGACTTGCGGACCATTGCCGTGGGCGATGACCAGTTGATTGCCGGGATGGATCTTGGCGATTTGCTCGGTGGCGATGCGGATGTTGGCGCGCTGGTTGTCAGCGGTCATCGGCTCACCACGGCGGAGCAGGGCGTTACCGCCCAGAGCTACGACGATACGCATGGTGCATGTCCTTTTCGTGTTGATCGCTGATCGTTCCCACGCTCCCGCGTGGGAATGCATCCCGTGACGCTCTGCGTCACAGCGGACGCGGAGCGTCCGGGGGCGGCGTTACCACGCGGAGCATGGGAACGATCAGTGCCAAAGTCGGGTTACAGGTCTGCCAAAGTCGACACCAGAATCGCCTTGATGGTGTGCATGCGGTTTTCCGCTTGCTCGAAGGCGATGCAGGCCGGCGACTCGAACACGTCGTCGGTCACTTCGATGCCGTTTTTCAGGTGTGGATACTGTTCGGCGATCTGTTTGCCGACCTTGGTATCGCTGTTGTGAAATGCCGGCAGGCAGTGCATGAACTTGGTGCGCGGGTTGCCGGTGGCTTTCATCAGCTCGGCGTTGACCTGATACGGCAGCAGTTGCTGGATACGCTCGGCCCAGGCTTCCACCGGCTCGCCCATCGATACCCAAACGTCGGTGTGGATGAAGTCCACGCCTTTGACCGCCGCTTTCGGGTCTTCGGTCAGGGTGATGCGGGCGCCGCTTTCCTCTGCGTATTTTTTGCAGCGATCGACCAGATCGTCGTGCGGCCACAGGGCTTTCGGCGCGCAGATGCGCACATCCATGCCGAGTTTGGCGCCGATCAGCAGCAGCGAGTTGCCCATGTTGTTGCGCGCATCGCCCAGATAGGCGTAGCTGATCTCGTGGATCGGCTTGTCGGCGTGCTCACGCATGGTCAGCACGTCGGCAATCATCTGGGTCGGGTGATATTCATCGGTCAGACCGTTGAACACCGGCACGCCGGCGAACTTGGCCAGTTCTTCGACGATTTCCTGCTTGAAGCCACGGTACTCGATGGCGTCATACATGCGCCCCAGAACGCGGGCGGTGTCCTTCATGCTTTCCTTGTGGCCGATCTGCGAGGAATTCGGGTCGATGTAGGTGACGTTGGCGCCCTGGTCATAAGCGGCGACTTCGAACGCGCAGCGGGTGCGGGTCGAGGTTTTTTCGAAGATCAGGGCGATGTTGTTGCCCTTCAGGTGTTGCTGCTCGGTGCCGGTGTACTTGGCGCGCTTGAGGTCGCGGGACAGGTCGAGCAGGTAGCGCAGCTCGCGTGGGGTGTGGTGTTCCAGGCTGAGCAGGTTACGGTTGTGAATGTTGAACGCCATGATGATTCTCCTTGGATTCGGTAATCGGCCCGGCCGCTACGGGATAGGTGCGGCCGGGGAGATGGTCGTTTAGTAATCGATAGGGTCGCGGATGATCGGGCAAGTCATGCAGTGGCCGCCGCCACGGCCGCGACCGAGTTCGCCGGCGCTGATGGTGATGACCTCGACCCCGGCCTTGCGCAGCAGGGTGTTGGTGTAGGTGTTGCGGTCGTAGCCGATGACCACGCCCGGTTCCACGGCCACCACGTTGTTGCCGTCGTCCCATTGCTCGCGTTCGGCGGCGAAGCTGTTGCCGCCGGTTTCGACGACGCGCAGTTTCGGCAGGTTGAGGGCTTTGGCCACGACGTCGAGGAACGTGCCTTCTTCGCGACGGATGTCGATGCCGCCCTGTTTGCTTTCGTCAGGGCGCAGGGTGAAGGCGACGATCTGGTTCACCACTTCCGGGAAGATCGTGACGAGGTCGCGGTCGCAGAAGCTGAACACGGTATCGAGGTGCATCGCCGCGCGAGACTTCGGCAGGCCGGCGACGATGACTTTTTCCACGGCCTTGTTCTTGAACAGGTTCAGCGCCAGTTGGCCGATGGCCTGGCGCGACGAGCGCTCGCCCATACCGATCAGCACCACGCCGTTGCCGATTGGCATGACGTCGCCGCCTTCGAGGGTCGAGCTGCCGTGATCCTTGTCCGGGTCGCCGTACCAGATCTCGAAATCGGCGTTGGTGAACTGCGGATGGAATTTGTAGATGGCGGTGGTCAGCAGGGTTTCCTGACGACGGGCCGGCCAGTACATCGGGTTCAGCGTCACGCCACCGTAGATCCAGCAGGTGGTGTCGCGGGTGAACTGGGTGTTCGGCAGCGGCGGCAGAATGAAGCTGGAGTGGCCGAGGAAGTCGCGGAACATCTGGATGGTCTTGCCACCGAAGCTGTCCGGCAGGTCATCGGCGGACACGCCGCCAATCAGGAATTCGGCGATGTGTCGCGGCTCCAGGCTTTTCAGCCAGGATTTGACTTCGTTGATCAGGCCCAGGCCCACCGAATCGGCGGTGACCTTGCGCTCGAGGATCCAGTCCAGCGCTTCCGGGATGGCGACGATGTCGGTCAGCAGGTTGTGCATTTCCAGGACGTCGATCCCGCGCTCACGCATCTTGGTCACGAAGTCGAAATGGTCGCGCTTGGCCTGAGCGACCCACAGCACGTCGTCGAACAGCAGTTCATCGCAGTTGTTCGGGGTCAGCCGCTGATGGGCCAGACCTGGGGAGCAAACCATGACTTTGCGCAGTTTGCCGGCTTCGGAATGGACGCCGTACTTAACTTTTTCCGTGGTCATTTCAGTGATCCTCCAGAGTGAAAACGTTGGGCAATTACAGAGTCAGGAAGCCGTCATACAGTCCGTAGGCTGCCACCAGGGCGCCCACGACCACTGCGGCGAAAATCAGCTTCTCGACGTTGGTGAAAACCGGTTGTTTGAGTTCGAGCTTGGCCTTGGCGAACAGGATCGCGCCGGGGGCATAGAGCAGGGCCGAGAGCAGCAGGTACTTCACGCCACCGGCGTAAAGCAGCCAGACCGCGTAGATCAGGGCGATGGCGCCGATGATCAGGTCCTTGCGCCGTTCGGCCGCGAAGCCTTCGTAGCTTTCGCCGCGCACCGCCAGCAGCAGGGCGTAGGCCGCCGACCACAGGTACGGCACCAGAATCATCGAGGTGGCGAGGTAGATCAGCGACAGGTAAGTGCTGGCCGAAAACAGAGTGATGATCAGGAACAGCTGCACCATCGCGTTGGTCAGCCACAGGGCGTTGACCGGCACGTGGTTGGCGTTTTCCTTGCGCAGGAACTCCGGCATGGTGTGGTCCTTGGCGGCGGCGAACATGATCTCCGCACACAGCAGCACCCACGATAGCAACGCCCCGAGCAGCGAGATGATCAGACCGACGCTGATCAGCACCGCGCCCCAGTGACCGACCACGTGCTCCAGCACGGCGGCCATCGACGGGTTCTGCAGTTTGGCCAGTTCTGGCTGGGTCATGATGCCCAGCGACAGCACGTTCACCAGCACCAGGAACAGCAGCACGGTGATGAAACCGATCACGGTCGCCTTGCCGACGTCCGAACGTTTTTCCGCCCGGGCCGAGAAGATGCTCGCGCCTTCGATGCCGATGAACACCCACACGGTGACCAGCATCATGTTGCGCACCTGGTTCATCACGCTGCCCAGATCCGGGTTTTTCACGCCCCAGATATCGGCGGTGAAGATGTCCAGTTTGAAGGCGAAGATCGCGATCAATACGAACAGCAGCAGCGGCACGACCTTGGCGACTGTGGTCACCAAGTTGATGAACGCCGCTTCCTTGATCCCGCGCAGTACCAGGAAGTGCACGGCCCATAGCAGGACAGAGGCGCCGATCACGGCTGCAACGGTGTTGCCTTCCCCGAAAACCGGAAAGAAGTAGCCGAGGGTGCTGAACAGCAGAACGAAGTAACCGACGTTGCCCAGCCAGGCACTGATCCAGTAACCCCAGGCCGAGGAGAAACCCATGTAATCGCCGAAACCGGCCTTGGCGTAGGCGTAGACACCGCCGTCCAGGTCAGGCTTGCGATTGGCGAGGGTTTGAAAGACGAAAGCGAGGGTGAGCATGCCGACAGCGGTGATGGCCCAGCCAATCAGTACCGCGCCGACGTCGGCACTGGCGGCCATGTTTTGTGGCAAAGAGAATATCCCGCCACCGATCATTGAGCCGACTACCAACGCGACCAGTGCACCTAGTCGTAGTTTTCCGGGAGCTTCAGACATTGCATGACTCCATTGCAGGAGAGAAGAGTTCACAGCGTAGTTCTGTTGGCTTTTCAAACAGCTGACTTAGATCAGTGCATGGTCACATTCCATTGTTAATGAATGACTTATGAACCGGATGAAGGCATAAGGCTATTGTCTGTAAGGCCCGTCCTAGAGGCTTTTTGGGGAAATAATTAAGAATGGATCCTATTACTTTCGAATTATCACGCTAGTTCCTTTTCAGGTTTTGGCAAATTTTTCAGCGCTGTTTTCAGTACAGAATTGATTTATCAGGATTCGCGCACAAAATTGTCTGAACGTGCTATGCGTTAGTGCCGATGGCTATATATAACGGTTGTAAGTTGGCGTTATTCAATAAACGTCATACGCTTTATCCATTTAGTTAATAGCCGGTTGTATAACGGTTTCGCGGCCCATGCCGCCCTGGGAACCTGGAGACGCTGGAATGTCGCAACCGACGCAAAAACTGCGCCTTGGCGCACTGATCGCCCTGGTGGTGGGTTCGATGATTGGCGGGGGGATTTTTTCCCTGCCGCAGAACATGGCAGCCCGAGCCGATGCCGGCGCCATCCTGATCGGCTGGGGCATCACCGCAATCGGCATGCTCACCCTGGCGTTCGTGTTCCAGACTTTGGCCAATCGCAAGCCGGAACTGGACTCCGGCGTGTATGCCTACGCCAAGGCCGGGTTCGGCGATTACATGGGCTTTTCGTCCGCGTGGGGTTACTGGATCAGTGCCTGGCTGGGCAACGTCGGGTATTTCGTGTTGCTGTTCAGCACCCTCGGCTACTTCTTTCCGGTATTCGGCCAGGGCAATACGCCGATTGCGATTGGCTGCGCTTCGGTGTTGCTGTGGGCGGTGCACTTTCTGGTGATGCGCGGGATCAAGGAAGCCGCGCTGATCAATCAGTTGACCACCGTGGCCAAGATCATTCCGCTGATCATGTTCGTGGTCATCGCCGCCGTGGCCTTCAAGGCTGACGTGTTTACCCGCGACATCTGGGGCCGCAGCAATCCGAATTTCGGCGGCGTGATGGATCAGGTGCGCAACATGATGCTGGTCACCGTGTTCGTGTTCATCGGTATCGAAGGCGCCAGCGTTTACTCGGCGCGGGCGGAGAAGCGCACCGATGTGGGCCGTGCCACGGTGATCGGTTTCATCGGTGTGCTGGCGCTGCTGGTGCTGGTCAATGTGTTGTCGCTGGGGATCATGAGCCAGCCGGAACTGGCGACCTTGCAGAACCCGTCGCTGGCCGCCGTACTGGAACACATTGTCGGGCCATGGGGTGCGCTGCTGATCAGCGTGGGCCTGGCCATTTCATTGCTCGGTGCGTTGTTGTCGTGGGCGCTGTTGTGCGCCGAGATCCTGTTCGCCACCGCCAGGGACAACACGATGCCGGCGTTCCTGAAAAAGGAAAACGCCAACCATGTGCCGGTCAATGCGTTGTGGCTGACCAATGTGATGATCCAGATTTTCCTGCTGATCACGCTGTTTTCCGCCGGCACTTACACCAGTCTGATTTACCTCGCGTCGTCGATGATTCTGGTGCCGTATCTGTGGTCGGCAGCCTATGCCGTATTGCTCAGCGGGCGGGGGGAAACCTATGAACATGCCTCCGCCGAACGCACCAAGGATCTGCTGATCGGCGGTATCGCCCTGTGCTACGCAGTGTGGTTGCTGTACGCCGGCGGGGTGAAATATTTGCTGCTGTCGGCGCTGCTGTATGCGCCGGGGGTGATCCTGTTCGCCAAGGCCAAGCATGAGCAGGGCGAGCCGTTGTTCACCACGCTCGAGAAGGGGATTTTCACCTGCGTCATTGCGGGGGCCGGGCTCGCGGCCTACGGGTTGTACAGCGGCGTGTTATCTCTGTGAGATTGCGGCTCGACTATCAGGGGGCTTACGACTGGCCGGCGATGCCCGGTTTCCTCGCGAAAACGGTGGAGAGGTCACCACTGCGCCCGATGTGAACCCAATTCAGTTGCCGGCAAAGTCCACTGCAACGGCGTTCCAGCAATACGCAGCGGCGCCTGAAGCCGATGTGCCGGCCCCCATGGTGTCTGCTCCAAGCTCAAGCTTTGATCCTGTGGATTTTCCGGAAGCAACGCCTGGTCAGTCCCCGGTCCATGCTCGATCAACAACTTCGCCGTCCGCGCCAGCGACAACCGCGCCGATCCACCTCGACCACTGCGTAACCGTTCAGCCAGCAACCGAATCACACTCGCTGCCATCAGATACCCCGTCGCATGATCCAGTGCCTGCACCGGCAGCGGTGTCGGTTTTTCCGCCTGCTTCCAGCGCTGCCCGGCCTCGGCGATTCCGCTGCTCATCTGCACCAGACTGTCGAAACCCCGACGGTTCTGCCACGGGCCGCTCCAGCCGTAGGCGTTGAGGCAGACATCGATCAACCCCGGCGCCAGTTGTCGGCGGCGTTCGACGCCAAAGCCAAGTTGTTCAAGGGCGTCGGCGCGATAGCCGTGCAACAGAATGTCGGCATCCTTGAGCAAACTTTCGAACACTGCACGATCTGCTGGCTCATGCAGATCCAGTCGCGCACAACGTTTGCCGAGGGTCACTTCCGGCACCACGCCGGGTTCGTTCCAGGTCGGCGGGTCGATGCGCAGCACGTTGGCGCCGAGCCCCGCGAGGAAGCGGCTGGCGGTCGGGCCGGCCAGTACGCGGGTCAGATCGAGCACCTTGAGCCCGGCCAATGGCCGCGCCACCGAGCCTTGCCAGGGTTGATGACTTTCTTCTTTCCCATCACTGAAATGCACCAAGGGTTCGGCATTCACCGCCAACCCTTGCGGATGTTTCTGCCACTGTTCCCAACTGCGCATTTCAGCCGCGCACCCCTTGGCTTCGACCACCGCCCGCTCCAGATCGGCACTGGCCCATTGCGCGACTTTTGCTGCCATCGCCGCGCGGTCGGCACAGGCGCCGAGCACGCTTTCAGCGGCGGCGCGGTGATGCGGGGCGTTGGTGTGCAGGCGGATCCAGCCGTCTTTGGTTGCGTAGTCGCCGGCCACCGGATCCCACAGCGGCGGCACTTCCCAGCCGATCGGCCGCAGCGAGGTGGCGAACCAGAACGAGGCGAGGCGACAGTCGACTTCTACGCTGGGCAAGTTGCCGGTTTGCTGCTGAAGGAGTTCGCCGACCGCTTGCCCGGCAGCGGCAATGCTCGCGCAGGCAAGGTCGGTGACGGCAAACGCCGAGGGCAGGGCGCCCTCGCCGGTGAACGGAATCGGTGTGCGGGACAAGCCGAGCGCGGCTTGAATGGACGTGAGCAGATCAGTCATCGAAGGCCCTCCGGAACGAGAGGGCAGAATAGTGCAAAACGCTGTTGGCTTAGATGAAATCCCCGATTGACCGGACATCACCGGTCCCTGTGGGAGCTGGCTTGCCAGCGATTACGCAGTGCCAGTCGACAATGTATCGACTGATCTACCGCCATCGCTGGCAAGCCAGCTCCCACAGGGATTCAGGGCGACTGCGATCACACGCGGAACTGATCCATCAATTTCATCTGCTGACTGGCCAGTGCATTGAGCTGGCTGCTGATCGCCGCCGATTCGGTGGCCTGTTCGGTCAGGGTTTCGGTGACGGTGCGGATCGCCGAGACGTTGCGGTTGACCTCTTCGGCCACCGCGCTCTGCTGTTCGGCGGCGCTGGCGATTTGCAGGTTCATGTCGCTGATCACGGTGACCGCGTCGCTGATCTTGCCGAGGGCGTCCACGGCCTGGCGGATCTGCCCGGCGTTGTTGTGGGCCTGGGTCTGGCTCGAATGCATGGTCGCGACCACGCCACGGGTGCCGGTCTGGATGCGTTCGATCACCACGCGGATTTCTTCCACCGAATCCTGGGTGCGCTTGGCGAGGTTACGCACTTCGTCGGCCACCACCGCAAAACCACGGCCGCTTTCACCGGCACGGGCTGCTTCGATTGCGGCGTTCAGCGCCAGCAGGTTGGTCTGCTCGGCAATGCTGCGGATCACCTCCAGCACCGAACCGATCTGCTCGCTGTTGACTGCCAGCTCTTCGACCTCGGTGACCGCTTTGCTGACTTCATCGGCCAGTTGATTGATGTCGCGGGTGCTGCGCTCGATGATCGACATCCCGTCCTTGGCCGACTGGTCGGCGCCT
This sequence comes from Pseudomonas sp. 22085, assembly GCF_052045815.1. Lineage (NCBI taxonomy): Bacteria > Pseudomonadati > Pseudomonadota > Gammaproteobacteria > Pseudomonadales > Pseudomonadaceae > Pseudomonas > Pseudomonas sp. 22085. The sequence continues at coordinate 47,847 of NZ_JBQEQA010000004.1, read as the reverse complement.
TTCGCCGCGTTGGCAGCGTTCGAGGCGCTGTTGGCCACGTCGTGGGCGGTGGCGCTCATTTCGTTGGAGGCGGTCGCTACCTGATCGATCTCGCGGAACTGCACCTGCATGCCTTCGCTGGTCTGGCGGGCGATTTCCGACGACTGATCGGCGGTGCCACGGGCTTCGGTGATGCTCTGTTTGATCTGGGCGATGGTCGGTTGCAGCTTGTCGAGGAAGCGGTTGAACCAGTTCACCAGTTCGCCCAGTTCGTCTTTCCTGGTGTAGTTCAGGCGCTGGGTCAGGTCGCCTTCGCCGCTGGCGATGTTCTTCAGCATTTCGGCGACGCTGTTGATCGGGCGGGTCACGCCGGAGGCGGTCAGCCAGATCAGCACCAGACCGATCAGGCCGGCGATCACGGCCACCGCCAACGCGGTAATCATGCCGGTTTCCTGCGCGTCGTCGAGCACTGCCTGGAGCTTGACCGAGTCGGCCAGCAGCACTTGTTTCGGCAGGTCGATGACCACGCCCCAGGCCCGGGAGTTGCCAATCGGATCGACCGGGTACACGGCGCGGATCAGGTCGCCCTGTTCGAGAATCTTCGGCGTGCCGGCGCTCAGCAGTTGCAGGATGTCCTTGCCTTCGGCACCGAGAGTTTCGGTGATGCCTTTGCCGACTTTGGTTGCGTCGGTGCTGTAGGCGCCCAGCACGCCGCTGCCGGAGACGATCAGCATGTGTCCGGCACTGTTGAACAGCTCACGCTGGGAATTGACGGCCGCCGCTTGCAGCGCATCCAGGGCAATGTCGATGCCGACCACGCCGATGGCCTTGCCGTCCACCAGCAACGGTACGGAAATGGTGGTCATGAGCATTTCCTTGCCGCCCACGGTGTCGGCGTAAGGATCGAGCAGGCAGGTGCGCTTGTTGTCGCGAGGGCAGGTGTACCAGCTGTTGTAAGGCGTGCCGCTGACGCTGAGGGTGGTCTTGTTCATGTCGTCTTCGACCATGATCGTGTTCAGCGACGGACCCGCAGCACGGCTCCAGTAACTGGCGAAACGCCCCGCCTCGTTGGACTGACGCGCGACATCGTTGGCGAATTCGCTGTCCTTGCCGTCCAGTCCGTTGGGTTCGAACGCCAGCCAGATGCCAAGCACCTTGCTGTTGCGTTCGAAGGCGGTTTTCAGGCTCTGGTTCAACTCTTCACGCAGGGCGCCGGCGTCCAGCGAACGCTTGGCAGCCATGACGCGCATGTCCTTGACCTGGTCGGCCAGGGCGGTGATCACCAGCAGGCTCTCGCCGAAGGTTTTCTGCACTTGCACCGCCTGTTCGGCAGCCTTGGCCTGCAGCAGGTCCTGCACACTGGCGGTGAGCATCTTGCTGCTGGAAGTGCTGACCAGTTCGTCGTTCTGGTTGGTCTGGTAAATATTGATGCCAACGATCAGCGCGACCACACCGAGCAGGCACAGGCCGGACAGCAGGACGATTTTCAGGCGAATGGACAGAGAGTCGAACATGGGACGTTCTCGCGAATGGATGAGCTGTTGGCTAAGAGGCAGGAAGGTGCCCGGTTCGCCAAATCCATCCAGCGCCATTCAATGCTCATCGGCGCGGGGCGAGGGCGCATGAGCTGCATGCCGACGAACGGTCATGGCTAAACGTTTGCGCGGGTAAAAGCCCTGAAAACAAGGGAAAAATCAGGAAATCTTCGGCAGCGCTTCCGGTCGTGACCAGATCCAAAGGTTGCCCATCGTCATCCCCACAATCGCCAGATAGATCGGCCAGCCGTGATCGAGCATCACCAGCATCAGCGTGGCGCACAGCAACATGCTGACGGTGGCGCTGACCTTGGCCTTGCGGGCGATGATCTTGCCGTTACGCCAGTTGCTCAGGATCGGGCCGAACAGCCGATGGTTTTCCAGCCAGGCACTCAGGCGCGGCGAACTGCGGGTCGCAGCCCAGGCGGCGAGCAGGATGAACTCGGTGGTCGGCAGGCCGGGCACGACGATGGCGATCAGGCCGATGCCGAGGCTGACATAGGCGAGCAGGCCGAACAGCAGGCGGGCGAGTCGGGAGGCGGCGGGTTGGGGCATGGGCTCAGCGAGAGGCTTATGTGACAGGGTGGGAATCTTACAGACTTACGCAATTCCTTGTGGGAGCTGGCTTGCCAGCGATAGCGTCCGGTCAGTCGACAGGGATGTTGTCTGACACGCCGTCATCGCTGGCAAGCCAGCTCCCACAGGGTTTACGGTGTGGCTGGGATCAGGCGGGTTCGGCTTCTGTGGCGTAAGCCTGTTCCAGCAGCACGGTGAAGCGGTTGAACGCATCGATCGCGCCTTGCTCCACTTCGGCTTCCTCTTCAGCGCTGAATTGCAGCGAATCGAGGGTGCGTACAAAGCGCTTCCAGCCTTCGGCGCGACCGCCTTCAGGCTCGCCCAGATGACGGGCGCCAAAGGTTTCGCTCAGGTCCAGCGCGACCGCGCGTTTGATCAGGAACGCAGCGCCGAGCTTGGAACCTTCAGAGACGAAGATCCAGCCCAGGGCGCGGGCCTTGCTAGGGTTTTTTACGGCGCCGGCGACTGGCGCAGGCACTTCGGTGTCGAGGTCGGCGAGGTCGGCCCTGGCCGCTTCGGCGCGGCAGCGGGCCGGCAGGTCAGGGACGATGGCGGTCAGTTCGGCATCGTTGTACAGCGCCACCAGCTCCGACTGGAACAGGTACTGCGCGACCACGAAACGGGCGAAATTGGCGCGGGTCTCGAACGGCGCGTGGGCCTTGACCAGCGCATCGAGCTTGCTGTGCGGCTCGTGGGTGATCTGGTTCAGGCGTTGCGAACGCAGGGCTTTTTCCGGGGTGCTCATGAGATGTCCTTGAAAAGAAGAGGCGCTTGATAACGAGACGTACGGGCAAGCGCCGGACAGTAAAAAAACCTCACGGCGCGGCCATGCATGCGCACCGTGAGGTCATCCGGATCAGATATCCCAGACCAGGTTGATCGCGAAGTTGCGACCCGGCTGGGTCAGGCGATCGAGGTTGGCCGGTTGTGTCACCGAGGCTTCGCCGACGCTGTCGTAACCGCGCACGTCATCCCACAGCCAGTATTTCTTGTCGGTCAGGTTGTAGATGCCGCCGCTGACGGTGACGTCGTCGGTGACCTTGTAATAACCGGCCAGATCGAGAATGCCGAAGCCCGGAGTCTTGAACTGACTGCTGACGCCGTCAGGTGATTTGAAGTTGCTGTCGTCGACGCGATCCTTCTTCTTGACCACGGTCCAGCTCAACAGGCCGCCGTAGTTGTCCTGGTCGTAACCGAGGCCGAACACGCCGGTCAGCGGGTTGACGCTGTTCAACGGCTCGCCGTTGTCGTTGTTGCGTCCGTAGGCGTAGGAGATCGAACCCTGGGTGTACAGGCCTTGCGGCGCACCGAAGGAATCGAGGTTCAGGCGACCTTTGACTTCGGCACCCTTGATGGTGGCGTGCTTGATGTTGCTGGACTGGAAGGTCAGCTCGTCGTAGCCAGGGGTGACGGCGTCTTCGTTGATGAAGTCGCGGTACTTGTTATAGAACACCGCCACGTCGAACGAGCCTTGCTCGAAGTTGCCGCGCAGGCCGGTTTCATAGCTTTTGCTCTTCTCCGGTTCCAGGTCCGGGTTCGGTGCCACGTTGTAGCCCGTGGTGCTGTTTTCGAAGCGGCCATACAGGGCTTTCGCGGTCGGGGTGCGGAAGCCTTCGGCGTACTGACCGTACCAGGTGTAGTTTTCGGTCAGGGCGTAGGTCAGGCCGAATTTCGGCGAGACCTTATGCCAGGTCTTGTTCTCGTCGCTGACCGTGCCATTGCCGTCGGCGGCCACGGTGTTGAGGAATTCCTGGGTGATATGCGGCTTGAGCTGGGTGTAGTCGTAGCGCAGGCCCGGCAGGAAGGTCCAGTTGTTCCAGCTGATCTGATCCTGGGCGAACAGGCTGTAGGTGTTGATGGTCGGGTCCGGGAAGTCGCTGGACTTCTTCAGTACGTCAGCCGCGCTGGTCGCGCCGATGGCGGTGCAACCGCGACCGACCGCCAGGCACTTGCCGTCGCCGCTGCGCGAACCGGTGACTTTCTGCTGCTTGATCGTGGTGCCGTAGGTCAGCACGTGATCGGTGTCACCGATGGCGAATGCCTTGTCCAGTTGCGCATCGAACACCCACTGTTTTTCCTCGTAGATCGTGTCGCGGGTGCGCAGGACTTTACGGGTGATCGGGTAATAGAACTCGTCGGTGCTCTGGTCGGTCTTGGCGGTCTGGTGGTTGAGGCTCCACTTCACGTTGTCCGCCAGCAGGCTGTCGAGCTCGAAGCTGTGCTCCAGGCCGAAACGCTCGCGGGTGATGGTGTCGTTGCCGGTACGCCACTGGTACATGCCGCCGGGCAGCACGCTGTTCGGGATCGTCGGGGCACCGTTGAAGTACGGGCCGCCGTAGGCGCTTTTCTGATCGGTGTCGCGATCATCCTTGTACTTTTCGTAGGTCAGGCCCAGGCGCGAACCTTCGTTGTAGTTCCAGCCGATCTTGGCCAGCACGTTGGTGGCTTTCACGTCTTCCGGGTTGGCGGCGGTGCGCTCCAGGCCCGTGCCGTTGTTGCTGCCGTAGGAATCGGTTTCGTGACCGTCGCGCTGGCTGTAGTGCAGCAAGCCGTCGAACTGGTCGGCGCGACCGGCGACGGTGGCGGATTTCAGCCAGCTCTCGTCGGCGGAGCTGTAGCCGGTTTTCAGGCGAGCGCCGACGTCTTTGCCGGGCTTGATGATGTCGTCCGGGTCGAGGGTGTAGTAGCTCACGGCGCCGCCGATGGCGTTGCTGCCGTACAGCACCGAGGCCGGGCCGCGGAGGATTTCGACGCGTTTGACGATTTCCGGGTCGACGTAATTGCGCTGGGTCTTGGCGTACGGACCATTGAAGAAACCGTCCGGCACTTCGACGCCGTCGACCTGAGTCAGGATGCGGTCGCCGTCGATGCCGCGAATGTTGTAGCCGCTGATCCCGCCGCGCTGGCCGGCGCCGCCGACGGACACACCCGGCTCGTAGCGCACCAGATCCTTGATGGTATTGACGTTGTTGCGATCCAGATCCTCGCGGGTCTGTACGGTGACGGTGGCCGGCACGCTGTTGATCGACTGTTCCTGACGGGTGGCGCTGATGGTCACCTGATCAAGATTGAGTGCGCCGCTGCTGGCGCGTTTTTCCAGCACGACGTTGTTGTTGCTCAGTTTGCGAAAGCTCAGGTTGGTCCCCACCAACAGGCGCTCAAGAGCTTTCTCCGGTGGCAGCGAACCGCGCACGCCCGGCGACGACACGTCCTGACCCAGTTGCGCCGGCAAACCGACCTGCCAGCCCGTGACCGCGGTGAACGCATTGAGCGCCGACACCAGCGGCTGTTGGGCAATGGCGAACGAGTAGTCGCCCATGTTGCGCGCCGGCTGTTCGTTCGCGGCCATCAGCGGCGCGGTGCCGGCCATCAGGATGGCGGCGGTCAGCAGCGACAGCACGCGGGAAGGGGAAGAAGTCTGGCGGGTAAGGCGTGAGGACATCGATAGCGCTCCGTGTCGCACGAATCTTTATAGGTGCTGATTGATCCGGCGAGATGCGAATCAATTGCATTGGCTATAACGAGACGAACGAGCTTTGGCTATCGAGTAAAAATAATTCTCATTTAGTTCAGAATCACCAGCGCCGGGAATTCTCGAAGCTTGGCCGAGGTGATGTGCGCGAGCGAACGCACCACGTCCAGCGGCTGGTCGAGACGGTAATTGCCGGTGACGGCGACGTCGGCCAACTGTTCGTTGGTGTTGATGATGAAGCCCGGATAGTAGCGGCGCAGTTCGGCCAGTACCTGTTTCAGCGGGCAGTTCTCGAAGATCAGCCGACCCTGCACCCAGGCCAGATCAGTGGCGGCGTCGACCTTGGCCGGGTGGTCGAAACCGTTGGGGCCGATGCGGATGCTTTCCCCGGCGGACAGTCGCACGCGGGCATCATCGCGGGTCGCACGCAGATCGACATCGCCACGCTGCACCCGCACCTGCGCCACGCCGTCCAGATAACGCACGGCAAACGCGGTGTCGCGCACGCTGGCTTTCACCGGGCCGGCGTCGATTTCCAGCGGCTGGCTGCGGCTGGCCGGGATCTCGAAAAACGCTTCGCCCTGATACAGCCGCGCGACTCGCTGCTGATCGTTGATGGTGCTGGAGAACGCGGAGTTGGTGTTGAGCAGTACCTTCGAACCGTCCTCGAGCTGCAAGCGCTGACGTTCGCCGACCACGGTCAGGTGATCGGCCTGCAAACGCACCGGCAGGTTGCTGAAGCTGAACAGCCCGAGCAGCAGCACGGCGGCGGTGGCCAGCGGTTTCCAGTGCGGGCGCAAGCGAGTGAGGACGGTGACTTTCTTCGGTTTGGCCGCGAGGTTCTGTGCGCACTGGGCGATCTGCGGGCCGTCCCAGATTGCCTGGGCCTTGGCGAACGCCTCGGCGTTCAACGGATCGGCCGACAGCCAGGCATGGAATTGCCGGGTCTGCTCCTCGTCCGGACTGCCGAGCACGATGAGCCAGTCCAGAGCCTGGTCCATTGCGCTGGCGGCGTCCTGCGCCGATGAAGGCGAAGGGGAGCGGTGGATGTCCGTCACGGTGTTTCCTCGGCAGTGTCTGTGCACGGCTGTTTTTTTAGTGAAGCGTAAAAGTCGGGCAAGGGTAACAAAGCCCGATGATCAGTGCAGTCGATCCTGAGGTTTACAGAAAAGCCCTACGGCATCAGTCGCCATTCAAACGCTCGGCGACACCGATGCAGATGGTCATGATCAGTTTGAGTTCTTTCTGCACCGTGCTGAGAGAGACGCTCAGTTCTTCGGCGATTTCCTGATAGCTGCGCCCGTGCAGGCGGCTGAGGATAAAAATCTGCTGTTGGCGGGGACTGAGTTCAGCGAGGCTCACGTTCAGGCGCTCCAGCAATTGTTCGGCGTGGGCGGCGTCTTCGGCACTGCTGGCGGGGGCGGCGACGCTGTGCACCACGTCCTGCGGCACGTCGTCGACCATGGTGCGCGAATGGATCTTGCGCGCACGCAAATGGTCCAGCGCCAGGTTGCGCGCGGTCTGGAAGACAAAAGGTTCAAGGTGATCGATGGCCCGTTCGCTCAGCGCCCGGGTGACGCGCAGGTAGGTTTCCTGCAACAGGTCTTCGGCGGTGCTGTGGTTGTTGACCATCCGTTCCAGAGTCCGCAGCAGCGTAGTGCGCTGGGCGAGGAAGACGTGATTGAAGTGTGATTGACTCACGGGAAGACCTGATCCATTTCGGGTGAATGATAATGCTTATCATCCGCTCGAGTGGTCAAGCCTTGATTTCAAATTGGAATAATTGACCATGTGGGAGCTGGCTTGCCAGCGATGGAGGTGGGTCAGCGGATATCCATATTGGATGTGCCGACTTCATCGCTGGCAAGCCAGCTCCCACAGGAATCAGGGGCGGGGGATTATTCCGCGTTGCACAGCGCCAGGCAGTTATCGAGCATGCGGTTGGAGAAGCCCCACTCGTTGTCGTACCAGGCCAGCACTTTCAGCAGTTTGCCGCTGGATTTGGTGTGGTTGGCGTCGAAGATCGACGACAGTGGGTTGTGATTGAAGTCGCTCGATACCAGCGGCAGGGTGTTGAAGCCGAGGATCTTCGAATGCTGGCTCGCGGCTTTCATCAGGGCGTTCACTTCATCGGCCGAGGCTTCGCGCTTCAACTGCACGGTCAGGTCAACCAGCGACACATTGATCACCGGTACACGCACGGCCATGCCGGTCAGTTTGCCCGCCAGTTCCGGCAGCACCAGGCCCACGGCTTCGGCGGCACCGGTCTTGCTCGGGATCATGTTCTGGGTGGCGGAGCGGGCGCGGTACGGGTCGGTGTGATAGACGTCGGTCAGGTTCTGGTCGTTGGTGTAGGCGTGAATCGTGGTCATCAGACCGCTTTCGATGCCCAGCTCGCGGTGCAGCACCTGGGCCACCGGGGCCAGGCAGTTGGTGGTGCACGACGCGTTGGAAATGATCTGGTGCGACTGGCGCAGGATGTCGTGGTTCACACCATAAACGACGGTGGCATCGGCGCCCTTGGCCGGGGCCGAGATAATCACTTTGCGTGCGCCGGCGGTAATATGCGCGGCGGCTTTGGCCCGGTCGGTGAACAGACCGGTGCATTCGAACACCACATCAATTTTTTCCGCGGCCCATGGCAGGTCGGCCGGGTTGCGGATGGCGCTGACCGAAATGCGGTCGCCGTTGACGGTCAGGCTCTCGTTGTCATGAGCCACTTCGGCGTCGAATGTGCCATGAACGGTGTCGTACTTGAGCAGATGCGCATTGATTGCGCTGTCGCCCAGATCGTTGATGGCGACGATCTGCAAATCCTGACGATAGCCTTGGGTATACAGTGCGCGCAGGACATTACGGCCGATGCGGCCAAAACCATTGATTGCGATTCGAAGAGTCATTGAACAGCGCCGCCGTCGTTTTGTTGTTGGAATTACAAGATTATTCGCATAAAAATAGAAAACAAGCCTTTTTAGTGGCAATATTTTGTTTTATCTACAACGAGTGACCTGAATCAACTGGTCCGAATGATCAAGAAAACCGCCCGTCATCCCATGCGTGCGGGCTCTTTGATCAGCATAGACAATCAGGTCGCCACATCCGTTAGCCTGGAGTTCTACACATGCATCCCCGCGTTCTTGAGGTCACCGAACGGCTTATCGCCCGCAGCCGCGCCACGCGTCAGGCTTACCTTGCGCTGATTCGCGGCGCTGCAACTGACGGGCCGATGCGCGGCAAACTGCAATGCGCCAACTTCGCCCACGGCGTGGCCGGGTGTGGCAGCGAAGACAAGCACAGCCTGCGGATGATGAACTCGGCGAACATCGCAATTGTTTCGTCATATAACGACATGCTCTCGGCGCACCAGCCGTACGAAGTCTTCCCGGAACAGATCAAGAACGCCCTGCGCGAAATCGGTTCGGTCGGCCAGTTCGCCGGCGGCACGCCTGCCATGTGCGACGGCGTGACCCAGGGCGAGCCGGGCATGGAGCTGAGCCTGCCGAGCCGCGAAGTGATCGCGATGTCGACGGCGGTGGCGCTGTCGCACAACATGTTCGACGGCGCGCTGATGCTCGGCATCTGCGACAAGATCGTGCCGGGCCTGATGATGGGCTCCCTGCGTTTCGGTCACCTGCCGACGATTTTCGTCCCGGGCGGGCCGATGGTCTCGGGAATTTCCAACAAGGAAAAAGCCGACGTGCGGCAGAAGTACGCCGAAGGCAAGGCGACCCGTGAAGAGCTGCTGGAATCGGAAATGAAGTCCTACCACAGCCCCGGCACCTGCACTTTCTACGGCACTGCCAACACCAACCAGTTGCTGATGGAAGTGATGGGCCTGCACCTGCCGGGCGCATCGTTCGTCAACCCGAACACCCCGCTGCGTGAGGCCCTGACTCGCGAAGCGGCGCATCAGGTCACGCGCCTGACCAAGCAAAATGGCAACTTCATGCCGATCGGCGAAATCGTCGACGAGAAGGCGCTGGTCAACTCGATCGTCGCGCTGCACGCCACCGGCGGTTCGACCAACCACACCCTGCACATGCCGGCCATCGCCATGGCGGCGGGCATTCAACTGACCTGGCAGGACATGGCCGACCTCTCCGAAGTCGTGCCGACCCTGAGCCACGTTTATCCAAACGGCAAGGCTGACATCAACCACTTCCAGGCAGCGGGCGGCATGTCGTTCCTGATCCGCGAACTGCTCGAAGCCGGTCTGCTGCACGAAGACGTCAACACGGTGCTCGGCCACGGCTTGAGCCAGTACACCAAGGAGCCGTTCCTCGATAACGGCAAACTGGTGTGGCGCGAAGGCCCGACTGAAAGTCTCGACGAAAACATCCTGCGTCCGGTGGCCCGTGCGTTCTCGGCGGAGGGCGGCTTGCGCGTGATGGAGGGCAACCTCGGTCGCGGTGTGATGAAGGTGTCCGCCGTGGCGCTGGAAAACCAGATCGTCGAAGCGCCGGCCATGGTGTTTCAGGATCAGCAGGATCTGGCCGACGCCTTCAAGGCCGGTTTGCTGGAGAAGGATTTTGTCGCGGTGATGCGCTTCCAGGGCCCGCGCTCCAACGGCATGCCGGAACTGCACAAGATGACGCCGTTCCTCGGCGTGCTGCAGGATCGCGGCTTCAAGGTGGCGCTGGTGACGGACGGGCGCATGTCCGGCGCGTCGGGGAAAATCCCGGCGGCCATCCACGTCAGTCCCGAGGCTTATGTAGGCGGCGCTTTGGCGCGCGTGCAAGAGGGCGATATCATCCGCGTCGATGGCGTCAAAGGCACTTTGGAACTCAAGGTGGACGCTGCCGAATTCGCAGCGCGCGAACCCGCCAAAGGCCTGTTGGGCAACAACATCGGCAGCGGTCGCGAACTGTTTGGCTTCATGCGTTTGGCCTTCAGCTCGGCGGAGCAGGGCGCCAGCGCCTTCACTTCTGCCCTGGAGACGCTTAATTGAAACTGGCTTTGGTCGGTGACATCGGAGGCACCAACGCGCGGTTCGCGTTGTGGAAAGATCAGCAGCTCGAATCGGTTCAGGTGCTGGCCACGGCCGACCATGCCAGCCCGGAAGAGGCGATCAGCCTCTATCTGAGCGGGCTCGGTCTGGCGCCGGGCGCCATCGGTTCGGTGTGCCTGTCGGTGGCGGGGCCGGTGAGCGGCGATGAATTCAAGTTCACCAACAACCACTGGCGCCTGAGCCGCAAGGCGTTCTGCCAGACCTTGCAGGTCGAGCAGTTGTTGCTGATCAACGACTTCTCGGCGATGGCGCTGGGCATGACCCGTTTGCAGCCCGGCGAATTCCGCGTGGTCTGCGAAGGCACGCCGGAGCCATTGCGCCCGGCGGTAGTGATCGGCCCGGGCACTGGCCTGGGCGTCGGCACCTTGCTTGATCTCGGCGAAGGGCGGTTTGCCGCGTTGCCGGGCGAGGGCGGTCACGTCGATCTGCCGCTGAGCAGTCCGCGTGAAACCCAGCTCTGGCAGCACATCCACAACGAAATCGGCCACGTCAGCGCGGAAACCGCGTTGAGCGGCGGCGGCTTGCCGCGGGTCTACCGTGCGATCTGCGCGGTGGATGGTCATGAACCGAAACTCGATACACCGGAAGCCATCACTGCGGCGGGACTTGCAGGCGACCCGATTGCCCTGGAAGTGCTGGAGCAGTTCTGCTGCTGGCTCGGTCGCGTGGCCGGCAACAACGTGCTGACCACGGGCGGCCGTGGCGGGGTGTACATCGTGGGCGGCGTGATTCCACGTTTTGCCGATTTCTTCCTCGAAAGTGGTTTCGCCCGCAGCTTTGCCGACAAGGGCTGCATGAGCGATTACTTCAAGGGGATTCCGGTGTGGCTGGTGACGGCGCCGTATTCCGGGCTCGTCGGTGCAGGAGTGGCGCTCGAACAGGAGGGCTGAAGATCGTTCCCACGCTCCGCGTGGGAATGCAGCCCGTGACGCTCCGCGTCACTGGACGCGGAGCGTTCCTTGATACATTCCCACGCAGAGCGTGGGAACGATCGGTCTACACATCAGGCATAATCCGCCCAATTCCAACAACAAGGATGCCTTCGAAGTGAGCTCAGTCAACAAGTCGATTTTGTTGGTCGATGACGACCAGGAGATACGCGAGTTGCTGGAAACCTACCTGACCCGCGCGGGTTTTCAGGTACGGGCCACGGCGGATGGCGCCGGTTTTCGTCAGGCGCTCAATGAAGCGCCGAGCGATCTGGTGATCCTCGATGTGATGCTGCCCGATGAAGACGGCTTCAGCCTGTGCCGCTGGGTGCGCCAGCATCCGCGTCAGGCCCAGGTGCCGATCATCATGCTCACCGCCAGTTCCGACGAAGCCGACCGGGTCATCGGCCTGGAGCTCGGCGCCGACGATTACCTCGGCAAACCTTTCAGCCCCCGCGAACTGCAGGCCCGTATCAAGGCCCTGCTGCGCCGCGCCCAGTTCGGCCAGGAACGCGGCGGCAGTGACGTGCTGGCGTTCGATGAGTGGCGGCTGGACATGGTCAGCCATCGGCTGTTTCACACCGACGGCGAGGAAGTGATTCTGTCCGGCGCCGACTTCGCCCTGCTGAAACTGTTCCTCGATCACCCTCAGGAAATCCTCGACCGCGACACCATCGGCAACGCCACCCGAGGCCGCGACCTGATGCCCCTCGACCGCATCGTCGACATGGCCGTCAGCCGTTTGCGCCAGCGTCTGCGCGACACCGAAAAACCGCCACGGCTGATTCGCACCGTGCGTGGCAGCGGCTACCAGCTGGCAGCCAATGTGGTTGCCGGCAATGGTCACTGAGTTCCTGCGCACCACCGCGCGCAAAGTGCCGATGCCGCGTTCGCTGCTCGGGCGGATGCTGCTGCTGACGTTGCTCGCGGTGTTGTTCGCCCAGACCCTGTCCAGCGTGATCTGGGTTTCCCAATTGCGCGCGACCCAGCTCGAAGGGCTGGTCACCAGCGCCCGCAGCCTCGCCCATTCGATGACCGCCAGCGTCAGTTACTTCCGCTCGTTGCCGGTGGCCTATCGACCGTTGGTGCTCGACCAATTGCGCAGCATGGGCGGCACGCGTTTTGTGGTGACGCTGAACGACAAACCGCTGGGCATGGAAGTGCTGCCGGTGACGCCGCGCAAGGCCGCGGTGTTGAAAGCGGTGGATGAAGTGCTGCGTCAGTCGCTGGGCCAGGACACCGACATCCTGGTGACCTTCGTCAGCCCTGATGACTTACGGATCTTCAACGCCGGGTTGAAACTCGATGAGTTACCGCGTTCGTGGGCGCATTACGCGTTGACCCTGGAACCGGTGAATCCGCCGGTGCTGGTGACCCAGATTCAGTTGGCGCCGGGTGAATGGCTGTACATCGCCTCGCTGCTGCCCGAGCCCTACACCAGTCTGGAAGAGCAGGGCCTGCCGACTCAGCAGGTGTGGTTCATCGTCTTCACCAGCGGTTTTCTGTTGTTGTTCATCGGTCTGCTGGTGCACTGGCAGAGCCGGCCGCTCAAGCGTCTGGCGCGAGCCGCGCGGGATTTGTCGCTGGGCGCCGACGTCGAGCCGGTGGCCGAGGGCGGCGGCAGTGAAGTGGTCGAAGTGGGCCGCGCCTTCAACACCATGCGCGAACGCATCAGCCGTTACCTGACCGAGCGTAGTCAGTTGTTCAGCGCGATTTCCCATGACCTGCGCACGCCGATCACCCGTTTGCGACTGCGGGTTGAACTGCTGGAAGACGAACAACTGCAAACCAAGTTCGGCCGTGACCTGGATGAATTGGAGCTGTTGGTCAAAGGCGCGCTGCAATGCGTGAAAGACACCGACATCCACGAAAACATCGAGCCGGTGGATCTCAATCATGTACTCGACTGCCTGGTGGAACCGTATCTGGCGCCCAACGGCAACGGCCGCGTGACCCAGCAGGGGCGGGCGCTGGCGGCGTATCCGGGCAAGCCACTGGCGCTCAAGCGCTGCATCGGCAACCTGATCGACAATGCGTTGAAGTACGGGCAGAACGCGCACTTGCACATCGATGACGACGAAAGCGCATTCGTGCTGCATGTCGACGACGAAGGGCCGGGCGTGCCGGAGCAACGGCTGGAGCAGGTGTTCGAACCGCACTTCCGGTTGGCGGGGCAGCAGCAGGGTTACGGTCTCGGTTTGGGGATCGCCCGCAACATTGCCCATAGCCATGGCGGTGAAGTGACGCTGCAGAACCTGCGCGAAGGCGGATTGCGCGTGACCCTGCAATTGCCGCGTTCGGTGGATTGATCTGATTGTCACCGCTCGGTGACAAAACCCGCCCCCTTCGTTACAAGCCCCTCCCGGCCCGTTGTTTAGACTGCCCGCAGTCATAACAACAAAAAAGGCCACCCATGGATCATTTCAATCCGGGCTTCAGCAGTTGGCTGAACGCCCCTGCCCACCAGCAATGGCTCGCCGACGAAGGCCTGCGTCTGCTGGCATTTGCCAAGGCTTCCCGATTGCCCGAAGGCTTCGGCAATCTCGATGAGCGCGGCCAGCTCCAGGCCGGCGCGCAAGCCGAAACCATGAACACCGCGCGCATGACCCACAGCTTCGCCATGGCCCACATTCAGGGCCTGCCGGGATTCGCCGAACTGGTCGATCACGGCATCGCGGCCCTGCGCGGCCCGTTGCGTGATGCGCTGCACGGCGGCTGGTTCGCTGTCGCAGAACACCGTGACGGCAACACCGGCAAGAACGCCTATCTGCATGCTTTCGTCGCCCTCGCGGCCAGTTCCGCTGTGGTCGCCCAGCGTCCCGGCGCGCAGGCGTTGCTGGATGACGCCATCGACATCATCGACACGTATTTCTGGAGCGAAGAAGAGGGCGCCATGCGCGAATTCTTCAATCGCGACTGGCGCGAAGAGGAAGCCTATCGCGGCGCCAACAGCAACATGCACGCCACCGAAGCCTTCCTTGCGCTGGCCGATGTCACCGAAGACCCGCGCTGGCTGGTGCGTGCGCAGCGCATCGTCGAGCGGGTGATCCACGGTCATGCCGCTGCCAACGATTACCTGGTGATCGAGCACTTCGACCGAGACTGGCAACCGCTGCGCGAATACAACCACGACAATCCGGCCGACGGTTTCCGTCCCTACGGAACCACGCCGGGCCATGGTTTCGAGTGGGCGCGGCTGTTGCTGCACCTCGAAGCAGCGCGGGTCCAGGCCGGCATGCTGACGCCCGGCTGGCTGGCCACCGACGCGCAAAAGCTGTTCGAGCAAAACTGCCGCCATGGCTGGGACGTCGATGGTGCGCCGGGCATCGTCTATACCCTCGACTGGAACAACAAAGCGGTGGTGCGCCATCGCCTGCACTGGACCCACGCCGAGGCCAGCGCTGCCGCCAGTGCCTTGCTCAAACGCACCGGCGATGCGCAGTACGAAACCTGGTATCGCCTGTTCTGGGAATTTTGCGAAACGCATTTCATCGACCGCTGCGACGGCAGTTGGCATCACGAACTCGACCCGCAAAACCGCCCAAGTGCCGATATCTGGGCGGGCAAACCGGATCTGTACCACGCCTGGCAGGCTGTTCTGATTCCACGTCTGCCGCTGGCACCGAGCATGGCCAGTGCTCTGGCACACCTGTCTCGAAGCGTTCCTGTGTAACCATATGGTGACATTCGCGCGTCCCTTCGTTACCTGCGGGGGGAAACGCTCTGTTTAAACTCGTGTGCAGCGCAAGCACCAGACTTGCATGCATAACAACAAGAAAGGTACATCTCAGATGAATGCGATTTCTCGCCTCGCTACTGTCATTTCTGTCGCCTCCCTGTTCCCGCTCGCTGTGCTGCCCCTGAGTGTTTCCGCTGCCGAATCCAAAGGTTCGGTGGAAGTCGTGCATTGGTGGACGTCCGGTGGCGAAAAAGCTGCCGTCGATGTGCTCAAGGCACAAGTCGAGAAAGACGGTTTCACCTGGAAAGACGGCGCTGTCGCCGGCGGTGGCGGTGCGACTGCCATGACCGTGCTGAAGAGCCGCGCGGTAGCCGGCAACCCGCCGGGCGTCGCCCAGATCAAAGGCCCGGACATCCAGGAATGGGCGTCGACCGGTCTGCTCGATACTGACGTCCTGAAAGACGTTTCCAAGTCCGAGAAGTGGGACAGCCTGCTCGACAAGAAAGTCTCCGACACCGTGAAGTTCGAAGGTGATTACGTGGCCGTGCCGGTGAACATTCACCGCGTGAACTGGCTGTGGATCAACCCGGAAGTCTTCAAGAAAGCCGGTATCGAAAAAGCCCCGACCACCCTCGAAGAATTCTACGCCGCCGGCGACAAGCTGAAAGCGGCGGGCTTCATCCCGCTGGCCCACGGCGGTCAGCCTTGGCAGGACAGCACCGTGTTCGAAGCGGTCGTGCTGTCGGTGATGGGCGTTGATGGTTACAAGAAAGCCCTGGTCGACCTGGACAACGCTGCCCTGACCGGCCCGGAAATGGTCAAGGCCCTGACCGAGCTGAAGAAAGTCGCGACCTATATGGACCAGGACGGCAAAGGCCAGGACTGGAACCTGGAAGCGGCCAAGGTCATCAACGGCAAGGCCGGCATGCAGATCATGGGTGACTGGGCCAAGTCCGAATGGACCGCCGCCAAGAAAGTCGCCGGCAAGGACTACGAGTGCGTAGCCTTCCCGGGCACCGACAAGGCGTTCACCTACAACATCGACTCGCTGGCCGTGTTCAAGCAGAAGGACGCGGGCACCGCAGCCGGTCAGCAGGACATCGCCAAAGTCGTGCTGGGTGAAAACTTCCAGAAAGTCTTCAGCATCAACAAGGGCTCGATCCCGGTGCGTAACGACATGCTCGCCGACATGGGCAAGTACGGTTTCGACTCCTGCGCCCAGACCGCTGCCAAAGACTTCCTGGCAGACGCCAAGAACGGCGGCCTGCAACCGAGCATGGCGCACAACATGGCGACCACGCTGGCCGTGCAGGGTGCGTTCTTTGATGTCGTGACCAACTACATCAACGACCCGAAAGCCGACCCGGCCGACGCTGCCAAGAAACTCGGCACTGCCATCAAGGCTGCCAAGTAACGTCAGCGTAGAGCAGCTGTAAGCTTCAGGTCGCGCATCGGCCTGAAGCCTGCAGTTTGCAGCGGTCCTTCATCTTCTTTACTGGATCTTCCCATGAGTTCTGTTGCTGTGTTCAGCAAGGCCTCGCCGTTCGACGCATTGCAGCGCTGGCTACCGAAACTGGTGCTGGCGCCGAGCATGTTCATCGTTCTGGTGGGCTTCTATGGCTATATCCTCTGGACGTTTGTCCTGTCGTTCACCACGTCGACCTTCCTGCCGAACTACAAGTGGGCAGGCCTGGCGCAATACGAGCGCCTGTTCGACAACGACCGCTGGTGGGTGGCGAGCAAGAACCTGGCCGTGTTCGGCGGCATGTTCATCGGCATCACTCTGGTCATCGGCGTGCTGCTGGCAGTGTTCCTCGACCAGCGCATCCGTCGCGAGGGCTTTATCCGCACCATCTACCTGTACCCGATGGCGCTCTCGATGATCGTCACCGGTACCGCGTGGAAATGGCTGCTCAACCCGGGCATGGGCCTGGACAAATTGCTGCGGGACTGGGGCTGGGAAGGCTTCCGTCTCGACTGGCTGATCGACCCGGATCGCGTGGTGTATTGCCTGGTGATCGCGGCGGTCTGGCAGGCCTCGGGCTTCATCATGGCGATGTTCCTCGCCGGTCTGCGTGGCGTTGATCAGTCGATCATCCGTGCCGCTCAGATCGATGGCGCGAGCATGCCGCGCATCTACTGGAAAGTGGTGCTGCCAAGTCTGCGTCCGGTGTTCTTCAGTGCAGTGATGATCCTGGCGCACATCGCGATCAAGAGCTTCGACCTGGTAGCGGCCATGACGGCCGGCGGCCCGGGTTATTCCTCCGATTTGCCGGCGATGTTCATGTACTCGTTCACCTTCAGCCGTGGACAAATGGGCATGGGTTCGGCCAGTGCAATCCTGATGCTCGGTGCGATCCTCGCGATCATCGTGCCTTACCTGTACTCCGAGCTGAGGACCAAGCGTCATGACTAGTCTCGCTTCGAAACCCGCCATCAGCCTGAGTCGCGTTGCGATCTACGCGGTGCTGATCCTCGCGGTCCTGCTGTATCTAGTACCGCTGGTGGTCATGCTGCTGACCAGCTTCAAGACCCCGGAAGACATCTCCACCGGCAACCTGCTGAGCTGGCCGACCGTGGTCAGTGGCATCGGCTGGGTGAAAGCCTGGGCGACCGTTGACGGCTACTTCTGGAACTCGATCAAGATCACCGTTCCGGCCGTGATCATCTCCACCGCCATCGGTGCGTTGAACGGTTATGTACTGTCGTTCTGGCGCTTCCGTGGTTCGCAGCTGTTTTTCGGCCTGTTGCTGTTCGGCTGCTTCCTGCCGTTCCAGACCGTGCTGCTGCCGGCCTCGTTCACCCTCGGCAAGATGGGCCTGGCGAGTACCACCACGGGCCTGGTGTTCATCCATGTGGTCTACGGTCTGGCGTTCACCACGCTGTTCTTCCGTAACTACTACGTGAGCATTCCGGATGCGCTGATCAAGGCGGCACGTCTCGATGGCGCGGGCTTCTTCACGATCTTCCGCCAGATCATCCTGCCGATGTCGACGCCGATCATCATGGTCTGTCTGATCTGGCAGTTCACCCAGATCTGGAACGACTTCCTGTTCGGCGTGGTGTTCTCCAGCGGTGATTCGCAACCGATCACGGTGGCGCTGAACAACCTGGTCAACACCAGCACTGGGGCCAAGGAATACAACGTGGACATGGCGGCGGCGATGATCGCCGGGCTGCCGACCCTGCTGGTCTATGTGGTCGCAGGCAAGTATTTCGTGCGCGGGCTGACGGCCGGCGCAGTCAAGGGGTAATCATGGCTACGCTCGAACTTCGCAATGTAAACAAGACCTACGGTGCCGGCCTGCCGGACACCCTGAAGAACATCGAACTGTCGATCAAGGACGGTGAGTTCCTGATCCTCGTCGGGCCTTCGGGCTGCGGCAAGTCGACCCTGATGAACTGCATCGCCGGCCTGGAAACCATCACCGGCGGCGCGATCATGATCGGCGACCAGGACGTCAGCGGCATGAGCCCCAAGGATCGCGACATCGCCATGGTGTTCCAGTCCTACGCGCTGTACCCGACCATGAGCGTGCGCGAGAACATCGAGTTCGGTCTGAAGATCCGCAAGATGAGCCAGTCGGCGATCGACGAAGAAGTCGCCCGCGTGGCCAAGCTTCTGCAGATCGAGCACCTGCTCAATCGCAAGCCGGGCCAGCTCTCCGGCGGCCAGCAACAGCGCGTGGCGATGGGCCGTGCCCTGGCACGTCGGCCGAAGATTTATCTGTTCGACGAACCGCTGTCCAACCTCGACGCCAAGCTGCGCGTCGAGATGCGCACCGAAATGAAACTGATGCACCAGCGCCTGAAAACCACCACGGTCTACGTGACCCACGACCAGATCGAAGCGATGACCCTGGGCGACAAAGTGGCGGTGATGAAGGACGGGATCATCCAGCAGTTCGGTACGCCGAAAGAGATCTACAACGACCCGGCCAACCTGTTCGTGGCGAGCTTCATCGGTTCACCGCCGATGAACTTCATTCCACTGCGCCTGCAACGCAAGGACGGCCGTCTGGTGGCGCTGCTCGACAGCGGCCAGGCCCGTTGCGAATTGCCGATGGCGATGCAGGACGCCGGACTCGAAGACCGCGAAGTGATCCTCGGCCTGCGCCCGGAGCAGATTGTCCTGGCCAATGGCGAGGGCAATGGCTTGCCGAGCATCAAGGCTGAAGTGCAGGTCACCGAGCCGACCGGTCCGGACACCCTGGTGTTCGTCAACCTCAACGACACCAAGGTCTGCTGCCGTTTGGCGCCGGATGTGGCGCCGCAGGTGGGTGAGACCCTGACCCTGCAATTCGATCCGTCGAAAGTGCTGCTGTTCGATGCCAAGTCCGGCGAGCGCCTGGGGGTTGCGGGCCTGCCGAAAACCGAGTCGCACAGCGCCAACGTGGCCCAGTTCAAGGGTCGCTGATCAACAAATGCGGGAGCGGGCTCGCCCGTTTCCGCAGGGAGCACGCGGTGCGTGGCCTGTCGCGCGCCGCATCAGATGTAAACCGCGTTAAATAAGAAGAACAGTTAATAACAATAAAACGAGGATGTAGGGATGAAGAAGAACAACAACGCTCAGCGAATCGGCCAGTTGTCAGCGGTTGCGGCAATGATGCTGGCCGGCAGCGTCCACGCGGCTGACGCGTTCAGCTCCGATTCGGAGTGGATGACCGGGGACTGGGGTGGCGAACGTACCAAGCTGATCGAGCAGGGTATCGACATCAAGATGGACTACGTCGGTGAGGTGGGCGGCAACCTTCACGGCGGCTACAACAACGACAAGACGGCGCGTTACTCCGACCAGTTCGGTCTGGGCGTGGCGCTGGACCTGCAGAAACTGTGGGGCTGGGACAACACCCAGGCCAAGATCCAGCTGACCAACCGTAATGGCGAAAACATTTCCAACGATCGTGTTGGCGATCCGCGTGCCGGCACACTCAGCTCCTCGCAGGAAGTCTACGGTCGTGGCCACATGGTGCGTCTGACCCAGTTGTGGATCAAACACCAGTTCTTCGACAACAAACTCGACGTCAAGGCCGGTTACTTCGGCGAAGGCGAAGACTTCAACACCTTCCCGTGCGAGTTCCAGAACCTGGCGTTCTGCGGTTCGCAAGTGGGCAACTGGGCGACCAACATCTGGTACAACTGGCCGGTCAGCCAGGCGGCGATTCGCGTCAAGTACAACATCAACGACGAGCTCTACGCGCAGATCGGTGCGTACAACCAGAACCCGTCGCAGCTGGAACACGGCAACGGCTTCAAGTTGAGCGGCAGCGGCACCAAAGGCACCGTGTTGCCAGTAGAGCTGGTCTGGTTGCCAAACCCGAACGGCCTGCCGGGCGAATACCGTGTCGGTTACTACAAGAGCACGGCCGATGCCAACGACGTTCGCGAAGACGTCAACGGTTTCGACGCGGCGACCACCGGTGATGCTTACCGTACCCACAGCAGCAAGCACGGTTACTGGTTCGTTGCACAGCAGCAACTGACCAGCCACAACGGTGACAAGAGCCGTGGTCTGAACATTGCCGCCAACGCCACGTTCCACGACAAGGACACCAACTTCATCGACAACTATCAGTCCGTGATGTTTGTGTACAAAGGCCCGTTCGACGCGCGTCCGAAAGATGACGTCGGTATCGGTGCGGCACGCATTCACGTCAACAATGACGTGAAGAAAAACGCCGAACTGCTCAACGTCGCCAACGGTGTTTCGGACTACGACAATCCGGTGTTCTCGCCGATTCGTGAAACCGAATACAACTACGAGATCAACTACGGCTTCCACGTGACCAACTGGCTGACCGTGCGCCCGAACCTGCAATACATCACTCATCCGGGCGGTGTGGATGAAGTGGATAACGCTTTGGTCGCTGGCCTGAAAATTCAGTCTACGTTCTGACGCGTCTGCGATAAGCTCCTCTCTATGTGCGCATATTTGCGGACAGCCAAGGCTGTCCGCTTTTTTTTGGACAGGGGTGTCGCAGCCCATGAAAGTTGAATCTGGAACCGTGGCCCATGCATGAGCATCCGCTGCAACGCTTCTTCAAATCCCTGCGCGAACGACCGGTGTTCGCCTGGGAGCGCTATCAGATGCGCGATGTGCTGGTGATCGATCATCCGCTGTGTCAGGCGGTGTTCAGTCGTCAGGGCGCGCAGTTGCTGCACTTTCAGCCGCGCGGGCAAAAACCGTGGCTGTGGTGCGCCGCGAAGTGGCCGCATGTCGGCGCGATCCGTGGCGGCGTGCCGGTGTGCTGGCCGTGGTATGGCCGTCACCCGAGCGAAAACGCGTGGCCGTCCCATGGCTGGGCACGCCTGCTGGACTGGAAACTGCTTGACAGCAGCAGCGCCGAGGACGGCGTGCGCCTGCATTGGCAATTGCAGCTGTGCGACTGGCAGGTGGACCTGCATGCGCACCTCGGTGAACGCATGGAATTGCGCCTGAGCACCGAGCATCAGGACGACATGCCGTGCCAGTTGAGCCAGGCTTTGCACGCTTACTGGCGTATTGGTGACGTGAGTGAGATAGCGCTGTCTGGGCTCGAAGGGGCGCAGGGTTACGACCAGTTGAACCGCGAGGTTTGCCAGCAGGAAGGCGAGTTGCGGGTTGATGGCGGCTGTCAGCGAGTGTTCCAGCACGACGGCGAGTTGCAGCTCAAGGATCACGCCTGGCAGCGCGAGTTGTGCATCGATACCGGTGACAGCGCGGACACGGTGGTGTGGCATCCGGGTGCGCGGCCGCTGTTGGGCGTGAGCTGGGACGAGATCTCGGAGTTTGTCTGTGTTGAAGCGGCGGCGGGCGGCACCGACAGCCTGCATCTGGCGCCGGGGGAGAAGGCGCATTTGAGTTTGCAGGCGTGGGCTGGGGCCTAGTTGTGCGTTGTGGCTGCTGGCCCTATCGCTGGCAAGCCAGCTCCCACAGGTTTTATGGGTGTTCGCGAGTTTAATGTTCGGCGCGGACACTGTGGGAGCTGGCTTGCCAGCGATGAGGCCGGATCATTCAATAAAGATTCTTCGGGCCTCAGTTGAACTCGTCACCCACCGGATACCGGCTCGCATTCAAGCTCTCTTTGATCTTGCGCAGATGCGGCTGGAAATCCACCCCGCGACGCAGCGTCATACCCGTCGCCAACACATCCAGCACGGTCAACTGAATGATCCGTGAGGTCATCGGCATATAGATGTCGGTGTCTTCCGGCAGCGGAATATTCAGGCTCAGGGTACTGGCCTTGGCCAGCGGTGAGTTCTCGGCGGTCAGGCCGAGCACCGAAGCGCCGTTCTCCCGGGCGATGCGCGCCACTTCCACCAGTTCGCGGGTGCGCCCGGTGTAGGAAATGATCACGAACAGCTCGCCGGTGTGCGCCACCGAGGCAATCATGCGTTGCATCAGCACATCGGCGTGGGCCGTCACCGCCAGGTTGAAACGGAAGAACTTGTGCTGCGCATCCAAAGCTACCGGAGCCGAAGCGCCGAGGCCGAAGAAGTGGATCTGCCGGGCCTGGATCAACAGGTCGACGGCGCGGCTGATCAGGTTCGGGTCCAGCGCCTGGCAGGCGCTGTCCAGGGATGCGATCGCACTGCCGAAAATCTTCTGCGTGTAAGCCTCGGGATTGTCGTCGGCTTCTACCGCACGGCTGACATACGCCGCGCCGCTGGCCAGGCTCTGGGCCAGTTGCAGCTTGAGTTCGGGGTAGCCGCTGACACCGAACGAACGGCAGAAACGGTTGACCGTCGGCTCACTGACCGACGCCGCCTGGGCGAGGGCGGCGATGCTGAAGCGGGTGGCCTGCTGTGGGTTGAGCAGGATCACTTCGGCGACTTTGCGTTCGGCCTTGTTCAGCTCTTCAAGGCGACTCTGGATCTGTTCCAGTAAATTTCGCACGCGGTCCATAAGAATTCCTAGATTCACCGGCGCCGATAAGCGCGCGGCTATGCAAATTGGGCCTTTGATGTGGCCCGTGACGGTGGCCTATCCTACTGATGGCTCCGACCGACCACCACTCGGAATCTGTATTTTGCGAAAATGTTGTGGTTATTACTACATTTTCCCTTGAGTGATGCCTTGAAAAAAGGTATTTGTAGCTTAACTTGATAAAAGAACAAACATCATGCCTTCGATTACGGTTGAACCGTGCACCTTCGCCTTGTTCGGCGCCTTGGGCGATCTGGCCCTGCGCAAGCTGTTTCCTGCCCTTTATCACCTCGATGGCGCCGGCCTGCTGCACGAGGACACGCGCATTATCGCACTGGCCCGTGAGGCGGGCACCGAGCAGCAGCACCTGGCGTTCATCGCCGCCGAGCTGCGCCGTTACGTGGGCAAGGAACTGGACGAGGCCGTGGCCGAGCGCTTTCTGGCGCGCCTGACCTACCTGCACGTCGACTTCCTCAAGGCTGAAGATTATGTGGCGCTGGCCGAACTGGCCGGCAGCACGCAACGCATGATTGCCTACTTCGCCACCCCGGCGGCGGTGTACGGCGCGATCTGCGAGAATCTGGCGAACGTCGGTCTGGCGGAAAACACCCGCGTGGTGCTGGAAAAACCGATCGGCTCCGACCTCGAATCCTCGCGCAAGGTCAACGACGCCGTGGCGCAGTTCTTCCCGGAGAACCGCACCTACCGCATCGACCACTACCTGGGCAAAGAAACCGTTCAGAACCTGATCGCCCTGCGTTTCGCCAACAGTCTGTTCGAAACCCAGTGGAACCAGAACTACATCTCCCACGTGGAAATTACCGTGGCCGAGAAGGTCGGTATCGAAGGCCGCTGGGGGTACTTCGACAAGGCCGGCCAGCTGCGGGACATGATCCAGAACCACCTGCTGCAACTGCTCTGCCTGATCGCCATGGACCCGCCGGCCGACCTGTCCGCCGACAGCATCCGCGACGAGAAGGTCAAGGTGCTCAAGGCCTTGGCGCCGATCAGTCCGGAAGGCCTGACCACGCAAGTGGTGCGCGGCCAGTACATCGCCGGGCACAGCGAAGGCAAGTCCGTGCCGGGCTACCTCGAAGAGCCGAATTCCAACGCCCAGAGCGACACCGAAACCTTTGTCGCCCTGCGTGCCGACATCCGCAACTGGCGCTGGGCCGGCGTGCCGTTCTACCTGCGCACCGGCAAGCGCATGCCGCAGAAACTGTCGCAGATCGTCATCCACTTCAAGGAACCGTCGCACTACATCTTCGCCCCCGAGCAGCGCCTGCAGATCAGCAACAAACTGATCATCCGCCTGCAACCGGACGAAGGTATTTCCTTGCGCGTGATGACCAAGGAGCAAGGCCTGGACAAGGGCATGCAACTGCGCAGCGGCCCACTGCAACTGAATTTTTCCGACACCTGGCGCAGCGCTCGAATCCCCGATGCCTACGAGCGGTTGTTGCTGGAAGTGATGAACGGCAATCAGAACCTGTTTGTCCGTAAAGATGAAATCGAAGCCGCGTGGAAATGGTGTGACCAGCTGATCGCCGGGTGGAAAAAATCCGGTGACGCGCCCAAGCCTTATGCGGCCGGGTCGTGGGGGCCGATGAGCTCCATTGCATTGATCACGCGGGACGGGAGGTCGTGGTATGGCGATATCTGATGTGAAACTGCCCGAGGGCGTGAATGCCCATGAATTCAAGAGCCCGGTGCTGCTCGCCGAAGGCCTGGCGCTGAATGTCGCCAAGCAATTGAGCGAAGCGTTGGCGGCACGCGGCAACGCCGTGCTGGTGGTGTCCGGCGGCCGTAGTCCGGTGGCGTTTTTCCAGCACCTGGCCAAGCAGGAACTGGACTGGTCGAAGGTCGTCGTGACCCTCGCCGACGAACGCTGGGTGCCGGTCGAACACGCCGACAGCAACGCCGGTCTGCTCAAGCAGTATCTGCTCAAGGGCCCGGCGGCCAAGGCGCAGTTCCTCAGCCTTTACAGCGCGGCGGCCAACGTCGAGCAGGCTGCGGAGCAGGCCGATCGTTTGCTCGCCGAGTTGCCGCCCATCGACGTGCTGGTGCTGGGCATGGGCGATGACGGTCACACCGCCTCGCTGTTCCCGGACAGCCCGAACCTGGCCGAAGCCCTGCAAGCCGACGGCACCCGTCGCTGCTGGCCGATGCTCGCGCCGAGTGTGCCGCGTCAGCGCCTGACCATGAGCCGTGCACTGCTGGCGTCGGCGAGGCACAAGATTCTGTCGATTTCCGGTCAGTCGAAACTGACCACCCTGAATGCCGCACTGGCATCCAACGACGTCGCCGCCATGCCGGTTCGCGCGTTTCTGCAACCTACGTTAGAGATTTACTGGTGCCCATGAGCCAAGGAACAGCCGCTATGAAAACCCCATCCCCGACCGTTTCCATGGCGGACAAAGTTGCCCTGATCGACAGCCTCTGCGCCAAGGCGCGGATCCTGCCGGTGATCACCATCGCCCGCGAACAGGACGTGCTGCCACTGGCCGACGCCCTGGCCGCCGGCGGTCTGACCGCGCTGGAAGTGACCCTGCGTTCGCAGTTCGGCCTCAAGGCGATCCAGATCCTGCGCGAACAGCGCCCGGAGCTGGTGACCGGTGCCGGCACCGTGCTCGACCGCAATATGCTGGCCGCGGCTGAAGCTGCCGGTTCGCAGTTCATCGTCACCCCGGGCATCACCCGTGACCTGCTGGAAGCCAGCGTCGAGAGCCCGATCCCGCTGCTGCCGGGCATCAGCAATGCCTCCGGCATCATGGAAGGCTATGGCCTGGGTTATCGTCGCTTCAAGCTGTTCCCGGCGGAAGTGAGCGGCGGCGTGGCGGCCATCAAGGCCCTCGGCGGCCCGTTCGGCGAAGTGAAATTCTGCCCGACCGGCGGCGTAGGTCCAGCCAACATCAAAAGCTACATGGCGCTGAAAAACGTCATGTGCGTGGGCGGTAGCTGGATGCTCGATCCCGAGTGGATCAAGAACGGTGACTGGGCCCGCATTCAGGAATGCACCGCCGAGGCGTTGGCGCTGCTGGACTGATGCTCTTCAATTAGTTGCAACCCTACACTTCGTTGTGTGTTCTACGGCTTTAACGGTGCGCTTGGTCGGCGCACCGTTTTTTTTTGCCTGGGACAACCTTCGTTATTTCGAGATACGTTATTTCGAGATACATAGTTACCGCACCTGGCTTTGCCTGTGGCGCTAACCTGCGTTCATCTTATGGAAGAGAGAACGTGTCATGGATAACCAGCCTTCAGCCCCATCGATTTATCAACTGGCCCCCGAGCAAGTCGCCGGGCCTTATTTCCGCAATCCCAGACTGCTGCGCCGCAACATCAGCGAGGGTGCCGAAGGCCTGCCGTTGCTGCTGCGCCTGACCATCGTCGATGCCATGACCGCCGAGCCGGTCAGCGGTGCACTGGTGGATATCTGGCACTGCAATGCCCGTGGCGCCTATTCCGGCTGGAGCCGGGTGAACCCGGATCTGGAAGTCGACGTCGAGGACATCGGCTCGATCCCGCGAACCGACGATGACACCTACCTGCGCGGTGGTCAGTTCAGCGACCATAAGGGGGCGGTGCGCTTTACCACGATCTATCCGGGTTTTTATGCCGGCCGAGCCCTGCATATTCACGTGGCGGTGCGCATCGTCGCCGGTAACGAATACCTGGAGGAGCGCAACGTGGCCTGGGTCGGGCAGCTGTATTTTCCGGAAGTGGTTTCCCGCAGCGTGCTCAATGCCAAGGCTTACCGCGGGCGCAGCTCGGTGCCGGTGTGCAACGCCGACGATGCCTACTACACCAGCATGGGCGGTGAAGCCTCGACCCTGACCGTGTGGCCGATCGGCCGCGACTCGCACGAAGACGGTTACTTCGGCCAACTCACGATCGGCATCGACACCTTTGCGGTGTCGTCGCAGATCAAGCCCGAGGACTTCGACAAGTACACGGTTTAACGCAGTTCATTCAGCGCCAGAATCAGCGACTGAATCTCCGCCGCCGTCGTGGTCAGCGACGGCGTGACACGGATGCACGGCCCGCAGGCCGCGCCGTTGCGCACGACAGTGAACAGGTTGTAGTCGTTGAGCAGGCGTTCGACCATCGCCTGCTGGTCGGCATGGCGGGTAAAGCGTAGCGAGGTGATGCCGCAATACAGACGCGGATCGTCCGGGGTCATGACTTCAATGCCCGGCAGATTGCGCACGGCGCTCACCCACAGATTGCGCAGGTAATTCATCCGCGCGCCTTTGGCGGCTGCGCCACCCAGTGCTCGGTGTTCCTCGAACACCAATGGCAAGGTCATCAACGCCGGAATGTTCGGCGTGCTGTAAGGCGTGCGCGAACGGATATCGCCAGCCGAAAAATGCATCTCGCCCATGTCCGGGTCGATGTCGGCCAGGCGCTGTGGAGCGATGTAGATAAATCCGAGGGTCAGCGGCGAGCCGATCCACTTGTGCAGGTTGTACCCGGCGAAGGCGATGCCCAGCGCTTCCAGGTCGAACTCGATCTGACCAAGGGCATGGGCGCCATCGAGGATGATGTCGACGCCGTGCTCCTTGGCCAGCGAGGCAATGGCCTGCACCGGCATCACCAGCCCGGTGCGGTGGGTGACGTGAGTCAGCGCCATCAGCTTGAGCTTCGGATACTGGATGAAGGCTTCGCGGTAAGTCGCCAGCAGGCTGTCGAAGCTGGCCGGGTGGGCGTGCTCGATCTCGATCACCTCGACCCCGCGATGCTTTGCCAGCCAGCGCATGGCGCCCTTGACCGTGTCGTACTCCAGATCGCAGATCAGCACCTGGTCGCCAGGTTGCAGACGGTTGTAGTTGCGGATCAGTGATTGCAGGCCGGCAGTGGCGTTGTGGGTGAAGGCCACGCTTTGTGCGCGGACGCCGATCAGCTCGGCCAGTTGCGCGCGGATGTCGAGGCTGTCGTGCTGTTCGAAACGCTGGCGCACGTAGATCGAGTTGCTGTTGTTGATCAACTCGATGTTGCGCTGGTACTCCTCGACCACCGTGCGCGACATGCGCCCGAAGTAGCCATTTTCCAGATTCACCGGGCCGGGGTGGCGGTCGTAACGGTCGGCGAATGTTTGCCAGAAGACTTCGTCTCGGGCGCGGCGGGTGTTATCGGGCATGGTCGACTCGACTCGGATCAGGGTGACGCCTCAATGGCGCGGGGCAGGTTTGCCGTGTTTGGCGCGCAGCGGTTCGAGCAGTTCCGACAGGCCGTTGTGATCGATTTCCTGCATCAGCGCCAGCAGGCCGCCGAGTTCTCCGTTAGGGAAGCCCTCCCGGGCAAACCAGTTCAGGTAGGGACCTGGCAGGTCGGCAATGATCCGGCCCTTGTACTTGCCGAAGGGCATTTCGCGGGTGATCAGCAGTTCGAGCTTTTCAGGGTTCATCGTTGGAATCGTCTGGTTTTGAAAACACTTCGGAAAATACAGGCATTCTGCATGCAGGCCAAATGACAGATCATGCAAATAACAGGCATACAGATTTTCGTTTTATTTATAAGTTATTGAAAATTAACGATTAATTTCTTTTCGAAAAGCTGGCACGACCACTGCAACACTCCTTGCATCTTTCACCCACGCAAGGAATTGAAAAATGACTGACATGAATAAAGAAGCCATCTCCGTCCTCAACGACCTGATCGAAACCAGCAAGGATGGTCAGGAAGGCTTCAAGACCTGCGCTGAAGACATCAAGCACCCTGAGCTGAAAACCTTGTTCACCCAGCGTTCTGCCGATTGCGCCACGGCAGCGGCCGAGCTGCAGGCAGCGGTGCGTTCGATGGGTGGCGATCCGGAAACTTCGACCAGTGTGAGCGGTGATCTGCACCGTCGCTGGGTCGACGTCAAAGCGATGTTCACCGGCAAAGACGAAGAAGCAGTGCTCAACGAAGCCGAGCGCGGTGAAGACCATGCCCTGAAGGCTTATCGTGAAGCGATCGAGAAGATCAACAAACACAACCTGGTCGGCATTCGTGATCTGGTCGAACGTCAGTACCACGGTGTGCAACGCAATCACGACCAGGTGAAAGCGCTGCGTAACCAGGCTCGCGCACGCTCGTAAGCTTCACTGAAACACAATGTGGGAGCGGGCTTGCCCGCGAATGCGGTGTATCAGGCAACGATAATCTTGCTGATATACCGCATTCGCGAGCAAGCCCGCTCCCACTTTTGTTTTGTGCAATGCATCAGCCAATGCTGATCGGCGGCAACGTCGGCAGGGTAACGGTCTGTTGCTTGCGCGGCGCCAGGATCTCGGCCTCGCCGTCCACCACCAGCTCATCGCGCTGGTTGAATACGCGCGTGGCGATGCGCACGCGGAATTTCGGCAGTTTCTCGAGGATTTCCAGGCGTACGGTCAGGGTGTCGCCGATCTTCACCGGCTTCTGGAAACTCATCTGCTGGCCGATGTAAATGGTGCCCGGCCCAGGCAGCTCGCAAGCTACCGCCGCACTGATCAGCGCGCCGCTGAACATGCCGTGGGCGATGCGCTCCTTGAACATGCTGGCGGCGGCGAACTCGGCGTCCAGGTGCACCGGGTTATGGTCACCGGACATCGCGGCGAACAGCTGAATGTCGCGTTCTTCGACAGTCTTGCTGTAGCTCGCGGTCTGGCCCACTTCGAGGGCTTCATAAGGGATGTTGGTAACCTGGGTCATGGGTCTGAATTCCTGTGACGGATGAAATGAATCCACAAAAAAATTATTCGCTGCGGTGTGGCCGGCGATGGCTCAGGGCCTGTTCGATCCAGGCCAGCACATCGGCGGTCACTTCGTCGCGGTTGCTCTCGTTGAACAATTCGTGCCGCGCTTGCGGGTAGATCTTGAGTTGCAGGTTCTGGCTGCCGGCTGCGCGCAGGGCGTTGGCCAGATCAGTCAGACGCTTGCCTTCGCTCACCGGATCACATTCGCCGCCAATCACCAGCAGCGGCAGGCCCGGATCAATCTGGGCGAGATTGGACGCTTTGCTGATTTGCTGCAACCCGCCGAGCAGGTCGATCCACAACTGATTGGTGCAACGAAAGCCACACAACGGGTCGGTGGCGTACTTGTCGACCTCGACCGGGTCGCGACTGAGCCAGTCAAACGCGGTGCGCGCCGGTTTGAATTTATTGTTGAACGAGCCAAATGACAGCCACTCGATCAGTGCGCTGCGGCCCTTGGCGCCCTGGCGCAGCTTTTCGAAACGGGCGATCTGCCGGGCCGCGCGGTACAGCGCGACTGGCTGGAAATTCGAGCCGCTGAGAATCGCGCCGTGCAGGCTGGCGCTGTGATGCAGCAGATAAGCCTGGGCAATGTAACTGCCCATGCTGTGCCCGAGCAGCACGATCGGCACGCCCGGATGGCGCTGGCCGATGTGCTGGTTGAGGCTGGCCAGATCGCCGACCACCTTGCACCAGCCATCGTCATCGGCGAAATGCCCCCGCGTCCCATGATCGGCGGTTTTGCCGTGGCCGCGCTGATCGGGTGCGCACACACCGTAACCTTCGGCGCAGAACGCCTCTGCCAGCCGTGCATAGCGACCGCTGTGTTCGGCCATGCCATGGGCCAGCAGAATCACCGCTTTCAGCGGCGCGTTCGGCAGCCACTGGTTGACGAAGAGGCGGCTGCGGTCACTCGCGTCCAGCCAGAAGGTGTCGTGGATCATGGCGATTCCTTTTGCGGCCTGTTTTTGCTCAAGCGTCGTGCAGAGGTTGCATTGTATAGCGCGTCCGATCAGCTCACGCCACGGCAGGAAGATTCACACGATCAATGAGGACCTTGCTCATATTTGCCTGATTGACCATAGCTGCTAGTGTCCGTGAAGCCCCGCTTTTTGCTCTCGGCTTTTTCAGGGACAGAAAGAAATGACAGCGAAGCGGCCCCGGATCGGCTCAGGTAAAGAGGACAAGAACAATGCAACCTGATTTCTGGAATGACAAACGCCCGGCGGGCGTACCCCTGGACATCGATGCGGGTGAGTTCAAGTCGGTGATCGAGGTGTTCGAGCGTTCCTGCAAGAAATTCGCTGATCGCCCGGCGTTCAGCAACATGGGCGTGACCCTGACCTACGCCGAGCTGGAGCGCCAGAGCGCCGCGTTCGCCGGTTATCTGCAAGCCCACACCGATCTGGCACCAGGGGATCGCATCGCTGTGCAGATGCCCAACGTCCTGCATTATCCGATCGCCGTGTTCGGCGCGTTGCGCGCCGGGCTGATCGTGGTCAACACCAACCCGCTGTACACCGCGCGGGAAATGCGTCACCAGTTCAAGGACTCCGGTGCCCGGGCGCTGGTGTACCTGAACATGTTCGGCCAGAAGGTTCAGGAAGTGCTGGCGGACACCGACATTCAGTATCTGATCGAAGCGAAGATGGGCGATCTGATGCCCACCGCCAAAGGTTGGCTGGTCAACACTGTGGTCAGCAAAGTGAAGAAGATGGTCCCGGCGTATTCGCTGCCCCAGGCGATTTCCTTCAAGAGCGCGTTGCGCATGGGCCGGGGTCTGGGCATCAAGCCGCTGAAGGTCGGCCTCGATGACATCGCCGTCCTGCAATACACCGGCGGCACTACCGGCCTGGCCAAGGGCGCGATGCTCACTCATGGCAATCTGGTAGCGAACATGCAGCAGGTGCGCGCCTGCCTCGGTCAGTTCGGCAGCGACGGCCAGCCGCTGTTGCGCGAAGGGCAGGAGGTGATGATCGCGCCGTTGCCGCTGTACCACATCTATGCCTTCACCGCGAATTGCATGTGCATGATGGTGTCAGGCAACCACAACGTACTGATCACCAACCCGCGTGACATCGGCGGCTTCATCAAGGAGCTGAAGAACTGGAAATTCTCGGCGCTGCTCGGGCTCAACACCCTGTTCGTCGCGCTGATGGATCATCCGGACTTCAAGACCCTGGATTTCTCCACCCTCAAGCTCACCAACTCCGGCGGCACCGCGCTGGTCAAGGCCACGGCCGAACGCTGGGAACAGCTCACCGGTTGCCGGATCACCGAAGGTTACGGCCTGACCGAAACCTCGCCGGTGGCCTGCACCAATCCGTACGGCGAGCTGTCGCGGATCGGCACGGTCGGCCTGCCGGTGCCGGGCACCTTGTTGAAAGTCATCAACGACGACGGCGTCGAGCAGCCGCTGGGCGAGCGCGGCGAGTTGTGCATCAAGGGCCCGCAGATCATGAAGGGCTACTGGAACAAGCCCGAGGCCACCGCCGAAGTGCTGGATGGCGAAGGCTGGTTCAAGTCCGGCGACATCGCGGTGATCGACCCGGACGGGTTCGTGCGCATCGTCGACCGCAAGAAAGACATGATCATTGTCTCCGGTTTCAATGTGTACCCGAATGAGATCGAAGACGTGGTGATGGCCCACCCGAAAGTCGCCAACTGCGCGGTGATCGGGGTGCCGGACGAGCGTTCCGGCGAGGCGGTGAAGCTGTTTGTTGTGGCGCGGGAAACCGGGGTGAGCCTGGAAGAACTGAAGGCTTACTGCAAAGAGAATTTCACCGCTTACAAGGTGCCGAAACACATCGTGCTGCGTGAGTCGTTGCCGATGACGCCTGTCGGGAAAATCCTGCGCAGAGAGTTGCGCGATATCGCCTAAAAGGAACTGCGCTTCGCACAATCGCGAGCTGGCTCGCTCCCACAGGNGGGAGCGAGCCAGCTCGCGATTTTTTGTTTACAGACCCTGAAAACCGGGCCTTTCAAGGTCTTATAGGATTTTTGCTCTAAAATGACTGCCAATAGTTCTTGAGTCATTAAAGTGACCATGTGGGCTGCTTTTGGCTCTGGTCGACCCTTGGCAAAGCTGCTACTCTCGGCGCGCTTTGTGACTTCTCGGCCTTGTAAAAAGCCAGACTCACCAATAAACAAACACCAATAATAATCGCATCAAATGCGGTGCTGAATTCGCGTTGCTGAGGAGTGGGCTTCCATGATCGAAGACTTTTGGAAGGATAAGTACCCCGCTGGAATTGCTGCCGACATCAATCCAGACGAGTACCCGAATATTCAGGCAGTGTTGAAGCAATCCTGCCAACGCTTCGCCGACAAACCGGCGTTCAGCAACCTGGGCAAGACCCTCACCTACGGTGAACTGTACGAATTGTCCGGTGCGTTTGCCGCTTATCTGCAACAGCATACCGACTTGCAGCCCGGTGATCGAATCGCCGTGCAACTGCCCAACGTGTTGCAGTACCCGGTCGCCGTCTTCGGTGCCATTCGCGCCGGGCTGATCGTGGTCAACACCAACCCGCTGTACACCGCGCGGGAAATGGAACACCAATTCAACGACTCCGGTGCCAAGGCGCTGGTGTGCCTGGCGAACATGGCGCACCTGGCCGAAGCCGTGGTGCCGAAAACCGGCGTCAAACACGTCATCGTCACCGAAGTCGCCGACCTGCTGCCGCCGATCAAGCGCCTGCTGATCAACAGCGTCATCAAGTACGTGAAGAAAATGGTTCCGGCTTATCACTTGCCAAAAGCCATCAAGTTCAACGATGTGCTGAGCAAGGGCCAGGGCCAGCCGGTGGCTGAAGCCAACCCGGACAGCGGTGATGTTGCGGTACTGCAATACACCGGCGGCACCACCGGCGTGGCCAAGGGCGCGATGCTCACCCATCGCAACCTCGTCGCCAACATGTTGCAGTGCAAGGCGCTGATGGGCTCCAACCTCAACGAAGGGTGCGAGGTCCTGATTACCCCGCTGCCGCTCTACCATATCTATGCGTTCACCTTTCATTGCATGGCGATGATGCTGATCGGCAACCACAACATCCTGATCAGCAACCCGCGCGATCTGCCGGCGATGGTCAAGGAGCTGTCGAAGTGGAAGTTCAGCGGTTTCGTCGGCCTTAACACCCTGTTCGTGGCCCTGTGCAACAACGAAGGTTTCCGCAAGCTGGATTTCTCGGCGCTGAAAGTCACTCTGTCCGGCGGCATGGCCCTGCAACTGGCCGCGGCCGAGCGCTGGAAAGCGGTCACCGGTTGCCCGATCTGCGAAGGTTACGGCATGACCGAAACCAGCCCGGTTGCCACCGTCAACCCGATCCAGAACATTCAGATCGGCACCATTGGCATTCCGGTGCCTTCGACCCTGTGCAAAGTCATCGACGATGCCGGTGTCGAGCAGCCGCTGGGCGAAATCGGCGAGCTGTGCGTCAAGGGTCCGCAGGTGATGAAAGGCTACTGGCAGCGTCAGGAAGCCACCGATGAAATGCTCGACAGCGAAGGCTGGTTGAAAACCGGTGACATCGCGTTGATCCAGCCGGACGGCTACATGCGCATTGTCGATCGCAAGAAAGACATGATTCTGGTCTCCGGTTTCAACGTGTACCCGAACGAGCTGGAAGACGTACTGGCGACCTTGCCGGGCGTGTTGCAGTGCGCGGCCATCGGCGTTCCGGACGAAAAATCCGGCGAGGCGATCAAAATCTTCATCGTCGCCAAACCGGGCGTCACGCTGACCAAGGAGCAGGTGATGGAGCACATGCGCGCCAACGTCACCGGCTACAAGGTGCCGCGTTCGGTGGAATTCCGCGATGCACTGCCGACCACCAACGTCGGCAAGATCCTGCGCCGCGAACTGCGCGACGAAGAGCTGAAGAAGATCAAGGCGAAGAGCGCCGCATAAAACAAAAAGCCCCGCAGATGCGGGGCTTTTTGTTGGTTTACCGCTTGATCGTTCCCACGCTCTGCGTGGTAACGCATCCCGGGACGCTCTGCGTCCCTGCCGTGCTGGACGCGGAGCGTCCGGGGCGGCATTCCCACGCAGAGCGTGGGAACGATCAGCGTGAGTGTTTTATTGGCGGAACGGCGCGAAGTTCACATTGGTGCCCGCCGGACGCATGTCCTGCAGGTACGAGTCCTTGTCGGCGCTCAGTTCCAGGCTCAGGGCCGCCTTGCGCTTGCCTTCGTTGCGGATCACCAGGCCTTCGAGTTTCTCGCGCAGGAACACGGTCGGCACTTTCAGGTGCAGCAGTTCGTCGGTGGCCGGGGTGTGCATCAACAGGTGAATCCACTCGTACTGACCGATCGCCAGACGCGACACCGGCAAGTCGAACCACCAGATGTTGCGGTTGCGGTTCAGTTCGGCGAAGTGGCAGTTGTTGGTGCCGAGCACGGCACCGCCCAGTTCCTGGTTGCGACGGGCGATGGCCTGCTTTTTATCGAGTTTCATAACATTCCTGCGGGATCGGTTCTGTGGCGCCTGGCGCCCTTGTGGTGGGCATTCTCGGGGCAACGCTCGCAAACATAAAGCCCAACCTGCACGTCGCGACGAAATGAAACCCTGAAAATAAATGAAACTTGGCGCAAACCGGGCCAGTCAATCATTACGTACTGACTTTCCCCGTTAATGTTCCAAGGAGAATCACCATGGGTAGCACGAGCGATAAAGTGAAAGGCATGGCCAACGAAGCGGTCGGCAACGTCAAGCAGGGTGTCGGCAAAGCCACCGACAACACCAAACTGCAAGCCGAAGGCAAACTGCAAGAGAAGAAAGGCGAGGCCCAGCAAGCGGTGGGCAAAGCCAAGGACGCGATCAAGAAAGGCGTCGACAAGGCCTGATCAGGCCTTGAACGAAACAGCGAAGCGGCCATCCAAGGATGGCCGTTTTCGTATCCCGCTCACATGCGGTCACGGATCACAGTGTTTCAAAGTCGCCAATTAAGCTACTTTGATGAGAGAAAAAACGGCCCCTGAGTCGCCACGACTTCAACCTGTTTTGCGGCGAAAGGAGACGCGAATGATTTTTCCCGACATGAAAGGTCTGCCCCTGCACCGGGTGATGGTGCGCACGGTCACCGAATTCGTCGACGACGAGATGTCGACCTATGCCTCGGCACTGGCCTACCAGATGCTGTTCTCGCTGTTCCCGTTCATTCTGTTCCTGATTGCCCTGATCGGTTTCCTGCACCTGCCGGACTTCTTCTCCTGGCTGCGCCTGCAATCGGAGCTGGTGTTGCCGCCCCAGGCGTTGGAGCAGGTCAACCCGGTGATCGATCAACTGCAGCAATCCAAGGGCGGCCTGCTTTCGGTGGGTATCGTCATCGCCCTGTACACCGCGTCTGCCGGCGTGCGCCTGATGATGAGCGCGATGAACGCCGCCTACGACGTGGTCGAGGGCCGGCCCCTTTGGAAGCGCTTCCCGCTGTCGATCATCTACACCGTCGGCATCGCCGGCATGCTGCTGGTGGCCGCGGCGCTGATGGTGCTCGGCCCGCAGGTGATGGGCTGGATCGCCGCGCAGGTCGGGCTGGAAGAAGTCATTGTCACTTTGTGGACGATCGCCCGCTGGCCGGTGATCGTGATCCTGATGATGGTGGCCGTGGCGCTGATCTACTACGTGATGCCCGACGTCAAACAGGAATTCCGCTTCATCACCCCCGGCTCGGTGTTGGCGGTTGTGGTTTGGATCATCGCGTCCCTGGGCTTCGCGTTCTACGTCAAGACGTTCGCCAACTACAACGCGATGTATGGCAGCATCGGTGCGATCATCGTGCTGTTGCTGTATTTCTATATTTCCTCCGCCGTGTTGTTGCTCGGCGCGGAGATGAATGCGGTCATCGAACATATGTCCAGCGAGGGCAAGGATTCGGGCGAGAAAGTCCCCGGCGAACTCGATGAACATCCCAAACAACACGTTTCCGGCCTCGGGCGCGATCATTCGCTCAAGCCGAACACTGACGAAGCCTGACCATGATCCGTGAAATCCTGAAGATGGGCGACGAACGCCTGCTGCGCATCGCCCCGCCAGTGCCCGCTGAAATGCTCGACAGTCCCGAGCTGTGGCAATTGATCGACGACATGTTCCAGACCATGGAAAGCGTCGGCGGTGTCGGCCTGGCCGCGCCGCAGATCGGTGTCGATCTGCAACTGGTGATCTTCGGCGTCGAGCACAGCGAACGCTACCCGGACGCCGAAGCCGTGCCGCAGACGATCCTGATCAACCCGCTGATCACGCCGCTCAGCCCGCTGATGGAAGAGGGCTTCGAAGGTTGCCTGTCGGTGCCCGGCCTGAGGGGCGCGGTGGACCGTTACCAGCAGATCCGCTACGAAGGTGTCGATCCCAAGGGTGAGCCGATCATGCGCGTGGCCTCTGGTTTCCATGCGCGGGTAGTGCAGCATGAATGCGATCACCTGATCGGGCGCCTGTACCCGTCGCGCATTACCGATTTCAGCAAATTCGGTTTCACCGAAGTGATGTTTCCGGACCTCGATCCCAACGCGGACGACTGACTAAAACAGGCGCGTTGCGAGCTCCATGGCAATCATCGGTTTGCTCCGCGCATAGCGGCTCAAACGTTCGGCCATGGCCTGGGGCAGGGCGGGGTCGAAGGTGAAGCCGCGCCGCTCGTAGAATCCACGCAAGTCCGGATGGCAGAACAGCCACACCGGCGCCTCCACATCTTTCACCGCCGCCGCGATCAATTGCGCAGCGATGCCCTGTTCGCGGCAGGCCGGAACAACGAACAACCCGGTCAGCCAATGCCCGCCGAACACCGGCCGCAGGCACAGCGCCGCCACGATTTCCTCCCGCCGCGCCACCCACAATTGCGCCTCGCGCACCGCTTTCATCGACGATTGATGCTGGCGGTAGAACTTGTTCATCAAGGGCCAGGACAGGTCGTCGAGCTGGCTGTAACGGATGTC
The DNA here is from genome assembly GCF_052045815.1 of Pseudomonas sp. 22085. Classification (NCBI taxonomy): domain Bacteria; kingdom Pseudomonadati; phylum Pseudomonadota; class Gammaproteobacteria; order Pseudomonadales; family Pseudomonadaceae; genus Pseudomonas; species Pseudomonas sp. 22085. The sequence goes on along the minus strand of NZ_JBQEQA010000004.1, from coordinate 10,115 downwards.
GGTCATGAATCGGACTGCCGGTGCAAAAGCTGCGAATTATAAAACAACGTGCCCGCCGGGATAGGTGTATACCTGATCTCACATCCCCTCTGAGTGGAGTATGCATCATGTCCAAAGGTATGGATTCGAAAAAAGCCGCGAAGAAGAAACCGGCCAAGACCGCCATCGAAAAACGCCACGAAAAGAGGGCGAAAAAAGTCGACATTTTTGGCCATTGATCACGCCTTTCGGGAGCCCGGATCCGGGCTCCTGTCTTGTCCTTGAAAACAGCCCGCAAAAATAATCTGCAAGATTTCCCGTCGGTGTTGCACAGAACGATCAGACCCTCGTTCCGAGCCACGCCATGCCCCACTATTTTGACGATGCCCATCGCCAACAGATCGAAACCCTGCGTCAGCGCTTCACCGCGCGCACCGAGTGGCCGACCTGGCTGCTGCTGATCGGCGTGTACGGCGGCTGGTTTGCGATTGTGCTGGGCAGCGAACGGCTCGGCGTCTGGTGGAGCACGCTGCTGCTGATTCCGTTGCTGGTGCTGTGGCTGTCGGTGCAGCACGAATTGCTTCACGGACATCCGACGCGCTGGACCTTCGTCAACAAACTCCTCGGTTATGCGCCATTCGCGGTGTGGTATCCCTACACGCTCTACCGCGACAGCCATTTGCAGCACCATCGCGATGAAGATCTGACAATCCCCGGTGTCGATCCCGAAAGCCGTTACCTGAGTGCCGAACGCTGGCAGGGCAGTTCGCTGTTCGAACGCAGCCTGCACTGGCTGAACAAGACCGTATTGGGTCGCTTCATTCTTGGCGCACCGCTGGCATTGCTGGCGCTGGCCGGTGAAGAATTGCAACGTCTGAAAAGCGGCGAGCGCCAGGCCTGGCTGATGTGGCTGACCCACGGCGCCCTGACCGTGCTGATGCTGTATTTCATCGCCCGCTACAGCGTGTTGCAGGTCTGGTATTACCTGTTTCTGATCAGCGTGCCGGCGCTGTCGATCGCGATGGTTCGCTCCTACTATGAACATCGGCCGCATACGCAACCGGAGCAGCGCACGGTGCTCAACGAGGCCGGATGGCCGTGGCGCTGGCTGTTCCTGAACCTGAATTTTCATCTGGTGCATCACGACTTGCCGAAGCTTTCGTGGTACGACTTGCCCGAGGCCTACCGCATGCGCCGGGAGCAATGGGTGGCGCGCAGCGGCGGATTTCTGGTGCAAGGTTATGGGCAACTGTGGCGCCGGCACGGCATCAAGCCGATCGACAGCCCGCAGCATCCGTTTATTTGAGGCCAGCATGACGTCAGGTTACGCAGAGTTGTTGATGTACATCGCACCCGAGCCGATCCGCGCGGCGAACGAGCAATGGCTGGCGCGGATTCTCGAACACCTGGGCCGTTCGCGGCTCGATGCCGAAGGCCTGTCGCTGCTGGAACTCTGGCGCTCACCCGAGTTGCTGCTGACCCAGACCTGCGGCTATCCGCTGATGACCGCGCTGCGCGGGCAGGTGAGGATTGTCGGTCGTCCGCGCTACGAATTGCCGGACGCCAGCGCCGGCAACCATTGCAGCCTGATCCTCGCCCGCGCCGATGATTCGCGCCGCAGTCTGGCGGCATTTTTCGACAGTCGCGGGGTGATCAACAGCGACGACTCCAACAGCGGCATGAACCTGTTGCGTCAGCGTCTGGCGCCGTTGCACCGGGACGGGCAGTTTTTCGCCACGGTCGGCATCAGTGGTGGCCACCGCGAAAGCCTGCGCTGGTTGCGCGAAGATCGCGCCGATCTGGCGGCCATCGACAGCGTGACCTTTGCGTACCTGGCGCAGTATGCCGCCGCAGAGGTCAGCGGATTGCGGGTAGTGGCGTGCAGTGCGTTCAGCCCGACCTTGCCCTTTATCACCGCCGCCAGCACGACGGACGAGCAGATTGAACACTTGCGCCGGGCGATGAATAGCAGCCTTCAAGACCTGCCCGATGTGGCTCGCATCCTCGGTTTGCCCGAAGTCCTGCCCGCCAGCGAAAGCGATTACCTCGTCCTGCGGGATTACCAGCGCGAGGCCGAAGAGCTGGGTTATGGCCGCCTGCGCTAGTGACTTCTTGTAATTCGTTAATGGAATATAAAAATTCTTTTTAAGTATTTTTAACGCATAAGGCACCTTGCTAGGATCGCGCCACCGGACGACCGGACATTCAGCGACCCTTGACCAAGGAGCCCCCATGTCCGGCGCCGACTCATCCCATCGCAATCATGTGAACACGTTGTTTCGCGACCATTACCAGTGGTTGTGCGCACGTCTGCGTCGGCAATCGAATGATGCCGCCACGGCCGAAGACATCGCCGCCGAAACCTTCGCGCAGCTGCTCGAAGCCCCCGGCCTGACCGCCATCCGCGAACCCCGCGCCTTGCTCACCACCATCGCCCAACGCCTGCTGTATGAGCGCTGGCGGCGGGGCGACCTGGAGCGTCGGCATCTGAATCAACTGCAACAAGTGGATCTCGATCACGCGCCATCTCCCGAACAACTCGCCGACCTGTCGCAGAGCCTCAAGCATCTGGACCGGACACTCCAGCGCCTGCCGGGCAAGGTGCGCTCGACCTTTCTGCTGGCGCGCATCGACGGCCTGACCTACCCGCAAATCGCTGCCGAACTGGGCATATCCCAGCGATCGGTGAGCCTGTACATGACCCGTTCCCAGGCCCTGTGCAATCGCCACAGCGCCAACCAAACCCTGATTTCCTCCCAGAACAAGAGGTCCGCATGAGATCGCTCAAAACCCTGCTCGGCAGTTCGCTGCTGGCCCTGACCCTGACGGCCGGCCACGTGGTGGCAGCGGAAAAAACCGCGCCGATCCACTTCGGCGACATCACTTGGGAAAGCGGCAGCTTCATCACCGAAGTGCTGCGCCTGATCGTCGAGAAAGGCTACGGCTACCCGACCGACACGCTGCCGGGCAGCACCGTCAGCCTGGAAGCGGCGCTGGCGAAAAACGATATTCAGGTGATCGGCGAAGAGTGGGCCGGGCGCAGTCCGGCGTGGGTCAAGGCTGCCGCCGAAGGCAAGGTGTTCGGCCTCGGCGACACGGTCAAAGGCGCCACCGAAGGCTGGTGGGTGCCGGAATACGTGATCAAGGGCGACCCCGAGCGTGGGATCAAGCCGCTGGCGCCGGAGCTGAAATCGGTGGCCGATCTGCCGCGCTACAAGGATGTGTTCAAGGATCCGGAAGACCCGAACCGTGGGCGTTTCCTCAACAGCCCGACCGGCTGGACCTCAGAAATCGTCAACAGCCAGAAGCTCAAGGCCTACGCGCTGAACGACAGCTTCGTCAACTTCCGCACCGGCTCCGGCGCGGCGCTGGATGCCGAGGTGGCGTCGTCTATCAAGCGCGGCAAACCGGTGCTGTTCTACTACTGGTCGCCAACGCCGCTGCTCGGTCGCTTCAAACTGGTGAAGCTGGAAGAGCCACCGTTCGACGCCGAAGCCTGGAAAACCCTGGCCGATGCCAACAACCCGAATCCGAAAGGCACCCGCTCGATGCCGGCGAGCCTGGCGATTGGCGTGTCGGCGCCGTTCAAGGCCCAGTATCCGGAGCTGGTGACGTTCTTTGAGAAAGTCGACTTGCCGATCGATCTGCTGAACCAGACCCTGGCCGGGATGAGCGAGAAGCGCCAGCAGCCACGTCAGGTGGCCGAGGCGTTCCTGCGCGATCAACCGCAAGTGTGGAAGCCCTGGGTAACGGCTGATGTGGCGAACAAGGTGAGCAGCAGTCTGTAGTTTTTTTCTGATATTTCTGTAGTGCTGCACCGACGCCATCGCGGGCAAGCCCGCTCCCACAAGGTTCTGNTGTTCAAGCCTGCGTGGTACCTGTGGGAGCGTGGCTTGCCCGCGATGGCGTTCGACCAGACCAAGCCTTTTTTGCGCTGAACCGTTTCTCGTCCGTTTCCTGTCCGAATTCCCTCATTGCTGGCCGACTAGTGGCCTTGCGCAAGCATTCGCGCTGTCTATGCTCATTCATAACTAACTATGTCGGCCGTCATTCAAAGCGCTCAGACGGCAATCGGTTAGCCGTGAACAAAGCTGCCAGAGTGCGCAACCGAAGGCACCGGACACTGAACCGACAAGGAGCATGTTTCTAAATGGAAGTTCTTCTACACGTTAGGAATGGCCCGCCTGCGGGCTATCAAGAAAAGGATGCCTTGATTAGAGCGTCGTCGCATGGACTCTCCGATTAATCATCGTTTATCACCTGACAACTTCCTCCCGTGGAGGAAGGCGTGTGCCTGTTCTGTGGAACGTAGTGGTGGATTCTGAAAGACCTGAACTTTCATCAAATCAAAAGAACGCGCGGAAGGTGATCGAGACATGTTCAACCTACATCACAAGGCTGACCTGCAGGAAATCGAACGTTTCAGCTGTGCCCTGACCGAAGCCAACGCCAAGCTGGCGGCGATCAGCCGTTCGATGGCAATGATCGAATTCACCCCCGAGGGCATCGTTCTGGATGCCAATGACAACTTCTGTAAAACCATGGGCTACAGCGCCGAAGAAGTGCGTGGCAAACATCACCGGATCTTTTGTGAAGAGGAGTTTTACCGCAGCGAGGAATACGCCAAATTGTGGCGTGACCTGGCCCGTGGCGAACCCATCAGCGGCACTTTCCTGCGTTTGAACAAGAGCGGTCGGGAAATCTGGCTCGAAGCCAGTTACATGCCGGTGTATGGCCCGGACAAACAAGTCCGCAGCGTGATCAAAGTGGCGGCGGACATCACCGCGCGCGTGAACAAGGAAAAGGAAGAAGAGAGCATGCTGGCCGCCATCGGCCGTTCGATGGCGGTGATTGAGTTCACCCCGGAAGGCAGTGTGATCACGGCCAACGACAACTTCCTCAAGACCATGCAGTACTCGCTCAACGAAATCGTCGGCCATCATCACAGCCTGTTCTGTCATCGGGTCGAAGCCGAGTCCGCGCAGTACAAGGCGTTCTGGGCCTCGCTCAATCGCGGCGAATATCACTCGCATCGTTTCGAGCGCAAGAACAAGTCCGGGCAGACCGTGTACCTCGAAGCCTCGTACAACCCGTTGTTCGACGCCAAGGGCCGGTTGTACAAAGTGGTGAAGTTCGCCAGCGACATCACCCACCAGATGACCACCTTGCAGACCGCTGCGGAATCGGCCCACAGCACCTCGGTACAAAACGACGCCTGCGCGCAAAAAGGCTCACAGGTCGTGCAGCAAACGGTGCAGATCATTCAGGACATTTCCCGCGACCTCAACGAGGCGGCGCTGAGCATCGATGCGGTCAGCAAGCAGTCGGACATCATCGGCACCATCGTCCAGACCATTCGCGGGATTGCCGACCAGACCAACCTGCTGGCGCTCAACGCGGCGATCGAAGCGGCAAGGGCGGGTGAGCACGGGCGTGGTTTTGCGGTGGTGGCGGACGAGGTGCGCAGCCTCGCGGCGCGAACCAGCCAGGCGACCGTGGAGATCGTCGACGTGGTGCGCAAGAACCATGAGCTGTCACTGAGCGCAGTGTCGAGCATGCAGTCGAGCCTGAGCCGCACCGGGCTCGGGGTGGAACTGGCGAACGAGGCGGGGGATGCGATTCGGGAGATTCAGCAGGGATCGCGGCATGTGGTGGATGCGATCAGTCAGTTCAATGAGACATTGCAGCTAAATTAATTCAGTCTGCGATTGATGGTAATGCCGCTCGTTCAGTAAGCCTCGATTAGAATCAAGGGCTCTGGCAACATTCAGAGCCCTTGATGCTCGTTACAGTAGGTCATACTTTACGTCAAACTCTCCCTCTAACTTTATGAGCCGGTTGATGGCATCGTGAAAGTACACAGTGAATGTCCCAGCTTGACGAGAGAAAGTAGGATCAACTGTCAACTTTACTTCCCCGTCGCAATGGTATCCCAGGTATGTCATGAGGCCTTTCTGGCCTGTACCTACCCGGATGGTGTTGAGGCCCTCCGAGATCGGGTCGCCATAAACGATAACCACATTGCCTTCTGGTGCGTAGGCAAGAAGCTGCTCAATGGTGAATGCGATACTCTCCGAATCGTAGCCCTTTCCCAACTCCACGTTGTTGAAGAAAGTCTTTGCTTTTAAATGACCAACGAAACCATCTCTTCTCATGATGAACTCCTGCTCAGCGTCATTAATCTTTGTGTAGATGCATGGCAGCTACCTGCTTGATTAAACGGATCTGATCTGACGATGGCTACTGTCATATCTGACAGGTAAGTCGTTCTTTCGGATGAGTGGTCACGGTGGTTTGCGAGATAAATACCGGGAAACAGAATAGACAGTACTCAATTGAGCACTGTCTACGGGTATTAAAGCGAGGCGAGGAACTTGTCCGCCGACTCGTCGCTGATCTTCGTCGAGTTGGCGTCTTGCTTGTTCTGTTTTTCGGCTTCGGCCAGCTTGATCTTGTCCTGTAGACGCTCGGCGATCTCTTTGCCGATTGCCAGTTGTTTCTCCGGCGGCATCGCTTTGATGTCGTCTTCGGTCAGGCCCATTTCCTTGAGGATACTGTCGCGCAGACGCTGTTCCGGCGTTTTGCTCATGTAGTCCTTGAATTCATCCAGGGCCGATGAGCCTGTGGATTTGCTCGGCGAAGTATCGGAGGTTTGCAGGGCGACGCGGGTCTTGGCGAACGCTTCGTCGACGTTGTCGCTGATGCGCGTGGCTTCGCTGACTTGCTGGGTCGCCAGTTGGGTGGCCGATTCCTGCACTTTGGCGGTGGCTTCGGCGGTTTGCGCCTGGGCCTGGTTTTGCAGGGTCTGCAGCATCGCGCCGTGCAGGCCGCCTTGCAGACCGGCCGCTGCGGTGGCGGTTGCATCGTCATTCAACTGCTTGGGCAGGTGGATGATTTGCTGTTGTTTTGCACTGACCAACATGATGAATGAACCTGTAGGTAATGGCTGTCAGCCCTAGGCAGCAATTACCGTGCCTGTTGAATAAGTCATTTTATTTCAATGATTTATGGTTTTTCGTAAACAGGAAAAGCGGTCATCCCTTGCCGGTGGGCGGCAGAGGATGACCGTTGTCCGTCAGCGATGGGCGATGTTTTCCAGCGCCAGGTTACGGGTACGGGGGCCGAAATAGCCGATGGTCAGCATCACGATCAGCATGCTGGCGACGATGAACGCCAATACGCCCGGCGTGCCGAAGTGATCGAGGAACAGACCGATCAACAGGCTGCTGAACACCGTCGACAAACGACTGAAGGAGTAACAGAAGCCCACCGCCCGGGCGCGGATGTTGGTGGGGAACAGTTCGCTCTGATAGGAGTGATAACTGAAGCTCAGCCAGGCGTTGCAGAAGGTGATCATCACCCCGCAGAAGATCAGGCCGAAGGCGCTGGTCTGCAACGCGAACAGGGTGCCGAAAGTCATGGCGCCGAGGGCCGAGCCGACGATCTGCCACTTGCTCTCGAAGCGGTTGGCGAATTTGACGAACAGCAACGGCCCGAGCGGGTAGGCGAGGGTGATGATGAACGCGTACATCAGGCTGTGAGTGACGCTGACGCCCTGCCCGGAGAGCAGCGCTGGCAGCCAGTTGCCGAAGCCGAAGAAACCGATGGCCTGGAAGATGTGAAAGACGATCAACATCAACGCGCGGCGGCGATACGGTGGCTGCCAGATATCGGCGAAACGGCCCTTGCCCTCGACATCGACGGCTACTGCTTCCGGCGCGTCCAGTGGCTGGCGGTGATCCTTCTCACAACGCGCCTCGATACCGTCAAGAATCCGGTTCGCCTCATCGAAGCGGCCATGCTGCGCCAGCCAGCGCGGCGACTCCGGCAGACGTTTGCGCAACCACCAGATAAACAACGCAAACACCGCGCTCGCCAACACCACCCAACGCCAGCCGGACACTCCGAACGGCGCCTGCGGCACCAGCCACCAGGACATCAGCGCCACCGCCGGCACCGACAGGAACTGCACGAAAAACGCGAAGGCAAACGCCGAACTGCGCATGCGCTTGGGCACCAGTTCCGAGAGGTAGGCGTCGATGGTCACCAGTTCGATGCCGAGGCCGATACCCACCAGAAAACGCATGCAGATGATCCCCAGCGCTGAACTCTGTACGCCCATTAAAACTGTGGCGACGGTGTACCAGACCAGCGCGAAAGTGAAGATCGCCCGCCGCCCGAAACGGTCCGCCATCGGGCTCAGCAGGCTGGCACCGAGAAACAGGCCGAGGAACGTCGCCGAGGCGAACGCGGCCTGATCGGAGAAACCGAACACGCCCTGATTGCCGGTGGCGAAGATGCCATCGCGGATCAGGCCGGGGCTGATGTAGGCGGTCTGGAACAGGTCGTAGAGTTCGAAGAAACCACCGATCGACAGCAGCGCCACCAGCCGCCAGATCGTGGCGACTGCCGGGAGGCGGTCGATGCGGGCGGAAATCTCGGCGGCGCGTATCGGGTCGATGCCGTCGCGTTGCGCGGCGGGGGCGTGTGCAGTCATGGGCTGATCCATTTTTTATTGATGGAAAAGCTTAGCCTGCTATCGGAAATCAAGGATTGTTTATATCGGCGGTTGGCGCGGTAAAACCGCCGATTTCTTGCAATATCCGCTTACCAATTAACGATTTATGTCGCAGGCGTCGGATCGGGCAGCGCCGACGCCGGCAAGCCGAATACCCGGTCGAACAGCCAGTTGAATGCGAAGGTGTAGCAAGGGATGAACACAATCAACGCCAGATCCAGCAAAAAGGCCTGCACCAGACTGATGTTCATCCACCAGGCGATCAGCGGAATCAGGAATACGATCAGCGTCAGTTGAAAGCCGACGGCGTGGGCGATGCGCCGTTTCACCGTACGGGTGCGTGACACCTGGCGGCTTTCCCAACGCTCGAACAGCGAGGTGTAGATGAAGTTCCAGGTCACGGCGATGGTGGTGATGATCACCGCCAGCGGGCCGGTGCTGCCGGGCGAGGTGCCGGACAAAAGGGCGAGGCCAAGGGCCGAGAAGGTCATGCCGATCACTTCGTAGAGCGACACATAGACCAGTTTGCGTTTGACGCCTTGCATGGGAATTGCCTCTTTCTTGCGACTTGTGGCCAATGGGGCTGGCGAAGGCGACGAAAGATAGCTTCAATGGCGGTGACAGAAAAAGTCAGAAGCTTTCAGTTTTATTGATAGGTAAATGAAGTGAATTTCAACAGCGAAAGCATCGAGCTGTTTCTCGCCGTGATCGAGCGCGGCTCGTTTTCCGCCGCTGCCAGGGCGTTGGGCAAAGTCCCGTCGGCGGTGAGCATGGCGATCGGCAATCTTGAGGCCGAACTCGGTTATGCGTTGTTCGATCGCAGCCACCGCGAACCGCAACCCACGGCGATGGCGCTGTCGCTGGTGCCACACGCGCGGCTGATCGCCGATCAGCTCAAGCAATTGCAGGTGCACGCAGTGCAGTTATCGCTGGGCCTGGAGAGCAAGTTGTCGATCGGCGTGGCGGCGGATATCGACCGGCGACGGTTGCTGGCGGCGATCAAGGACATCAGTGAGCGCCATCCGCTGCTCGACATCGAAGTGCTGACCGCGCCGCAGGACGATGTACTGGCGATGCTTCACAGCGGCCGGGTCAGCGTGTGCCTGGCGTTCGCCGGGTTGAGCGTGAACGTGCTGGAGCGCTTTCAGTTTGTCGGCAGCGAACGGATGATCGCCACGCTGGCGGCGGACAGTCCGTTGTTGCAGGGGCAGGATCTGTTTCTCGAGGATCTGGTGCATGTCCGGCAGATCGTGGTTGGCAGTCGCGATTTGCCGATCAGCGAAACCCGGCCGCTGGTGGCCGAATCCCACTGGCGCACCGACAACCTGGAAACGGCGCTGGAGATGGTCGAGGCAGGGTTGGGCTGGGGCAATTTTCCGCTGTCGGTGGTGCAGCCGTGGCTCGATAGCGGACGGCTGAAACGGCTGAATTTTCGCAACATCGAAAACGGCCTGGTGCTGCCGGTGCACGCGGTGTGGCTCAAGAGCCAGCCTTTGCAGAAGGGCGCGCTGGCATTGGTTGAACTCCTCGGCGGGGTAAAGGCCGAACCTTGAACAGGGGAGTACCACAAAATTTGTGGGAGCTGGCTTGCCAGCGATAGCGGTGGTCCAGTCCAAAA